>JACQBW010000001.1 GCA_016194305.1 Nitrospirota bacterium
CTTCACTTGTTTCAATTGAAGATTTTCTAAAAATAGACCTGAGAGCAGGAAAAATTATATCGGCGGAAAGAGTCCCAAAATCAGACAAACTATTAAAACTTCAAATCGATTTGGGCAGCGAAATCCGTCAGGTTGTTGCAGGCATCGGCAAACGGTATTCCCCGGAAGAATTAATCGGACTGACCATCATCGTTGTGGCCAATCTGAATCCGGCAAAACTGATGGGAGTAGAATCAAACGGCATGATACTGGCTGCGGGAGGTAAAGAAGTCAGTTCCCTCGCTTCTTTTTTGTCGGAAGTCGACCCGGGAGCAAAGATAAAATAGGCAGGCTTCCCGTATTTCAGAACGAGATTAATGCGTTTCTTCGAGCTTGATCCCTTTGACGATTTCTCCCTTTTTGCCAAAGGGACCCAGAGCTTTTCCATTGAGAGTAAGTTGCACCCCTCCGGCATTCCCGATATTCAGAAGAAATCTCTTGTCGGCCTCAAGCGTAATTTTGTCTTCGGGATGCAGTGAAAACTCCTTCGTGATCCCATCGTCCACCACCACACTGATCCAGGATCGCTCTGTGGCCTGAACCGTGAGCCGGAGGACCGGTCCTTTTGGAACAGGTTTGTCTGTTTTCTCAACAAACGATCCTCCGAAAGAAGACGAGGTGGCTGTCGCCGGGGCGACCGCCTCGGGAACGGCCGGGCTTGTTATTTTTGAAGAAAGGGCTTCTTCCTCTTTCAATTGAGTTTCCACATTATTTCGCTTGGCAAACAGAATAACCCCGCCGAGAACAATCACGGTACCGATGAGAAGATTAAAGAGAAAGCTCCGGCGGAATCCTCTTCTGGTTTCGTACAATGACTTGATTTTATCGAGCTGAATATTCGGCCAGCTATGCGGCGGTTCTTCTCTCCCTGTCACCTGATTTTCGGCCATTGCCGGATTCATGGTCTCATGGCTAAATTTCCATTGTTGAAACCTTTCAAGCATTTCCATCTCGCTCAAACCCAGTACTTTGGCGTAAGACCGGAGAAATCCCTTTATAAATACTTCGTTGGGTAACAATGAAAATTCTTCATTTTCCAGATACTCCAAATAGGCCAAACTTATCTTTGTTTTGGATGAAATATCTTGAAGGGTAAATCCAAGCTGTTCCCTGATTTTTTTCAGGTAATTTCCAATGCTCTCTCTCTTATCGTCGTCTTTCAAGGTATTTTTTTGCCTCCTTTGCCAATTCGCTTTCTGGAACGAGAGAAACTACTTTCTTAAATTCGTCTTCTGCTTTTGGATAGACCTTCTCCTTCCAGAAGAGTTCTCCTATCTTGAAGTGGGTCAGAGGATCTTCAGGAAACAGTTTGGAAGACTCTTCAAACGAACGCAAAGCCGATTTTTCATCGCCATTCTTCAGATAGACTTCTCCAAGAGAACGGTGCGCCAATGCATATCCGGGTTCAATGTTAATCGCTTCCTGAAATTCATTGATGGCTTCCTGAAATTTCTTCTGCTTCATATAAATTCCGCCGATATTAAAATGTACATACTGGGGAGTCTGATAAAGCTTGTTTCTTAATGCTTTTTGATAATACTTGAGCGCGGAATCCAGATCTCCTTTTGCCTCGTAGACCGTTCCCGCGTAATTATAGGCCTCGGAATAGCCGGGATCAATTTTAACAACCCGCTCAAACTCGGCTAGAGCTTCCGTGTTCTTCTTTTGAATATAATAGATATGTCCCAGTGCGTAATGGGCCAGCTTATCGCCAGGATTCAGCTCAATGGCTTTTTGAAATTCAAGAAAGGCGCCTTGAATCGCGTTATCATTTAAATAGGAAATCCCGAGTTTATAATGCGCGGACCCCTCTTTTTCCTTGCTGACCGTCGGACCGGAAGTTGCGCATCCCAGGAAGAACAGAAGCAATATGCCTGCACCCATACCAGTTTTTTTCATTAATTCAGCCTCAGGGTATCTCAAAATGGGTTAGTTCCTTAAATGCCGATGACCGGGCCGCTATTTCATCCTGTGTCAAGTCTCGAATGCGATCGAGACTGAAAGCTTCCACATTAAAAGAAGCCATTACGGAGCCGTATATGATCGCTCTTCGAAGATGGCGGTCATCAAATACACGTGATTTGGACAAATACCCCATCACACCTCCCGCAAACGTATCTCCCGCACCGGTCGGATCAAATATTTTCTCAAGGGGAAAAGCCGGAACTGCAAAAATGGTTTTCCCGTTAAACATGAGTGCTCCGTATTCACCTCTCTTAATGATGAGTGTTTTTGGTCCCATGGCGAGAATCATCCTCGCCGCATTGACGAGATTTGCTTCACCGGCCAGTTGTCTTGCCTCTCCATCGTTAATGAGAAGAAGATCGACTTTCTTAAGGATTCTAAGGAGGGCGCTTTTCTTCCCTTCGATCCAGTAATTCATGGTATCGCAGGCGACCCATTTCGGTTTACGGACCTGTTCCAAAACATCGTACTGGAGTTCAGGGTCGATATTGGCCAAAAATACGATTTCGGCATCTCGATAGCCCGGTGGCAGGTCCGGTTTAAACGACTGAAATACATTGAGGTGCGTTTCAAGTGTTTTGGCCTCATTGAGGGCATAGCCATATTCTCCCTTCCATCGAAATGTCTTCCCTTCCACTTTCTGAAGGCCATCCAGGTTGACCCCTCTTTTTCTGAGAAAAGCGAGGTGTTCTTCTGGAAAATCGTTGCCGACGACGGCTACCAGATTCACGGGAGTAAAGTAGCTGGCTGAAGTGGCAAAAAACGTCGCAGAACCTCCCAAAGCATTTTCAACCGAACCAAAGGGCGTTTTGACGGTATCGAAAGCTACGGAACCAATTACGAGTAGACTCATCCAGGTGTTTTCCTTTTTATAAATATTTCTGAATCAGAGGATTCAGCTTCTTTTTAAGGTGAACCGTTATCTTCTTTTTCGAAGTAATGATGGCGTTCTTTAAAGCGGTGACACAGGTACATTTTCGCTCCCTGTCCAGCCCGGGAATCGCTTTTCTAATCAGGTTTTTGGATAACACGACATTTTGATTCAGAATCTTGATGACGCTCTCCACATTGACATGAGCCTCTTCTTCATGCCAACAATCGTAGTCGGTGGCCAGTGCGATCGTCGAGTAACAAATTTCGGCCTCCCTGGAGAGCTTCGCTTCCGTCACATTCGTCATTCCGATAATATCGACTCCCCATTTTCGGTAAATCAGTGATTCTGCTTTACTGGAAAATTGAGGGCCTTCCATGCACAGATAGGTTCCTCCCCAATGTATCTGGGCACCGATCTGCTGTCCCGCATGAAAAAGCGACTTCGAAAGTTCCGGGCAGATGGGATGGGCGAACGAGACATGCGCCACAACGCCTTCTCCAAAAAAAGTGCTTCTTCGCTGTTTCGTATGATCAAAAAACTGATCGGGAATAACAAGATGGCCCGGCTCAATCACTTCCTTCATGCTTCCCACCGCGCTGACCGAAATGATTCTTTCCACTCCAAGCATTTTCATGCCAAAGATATTTGCCCGATAATTGATCTCTGAAGGAAGCCACTTATGTCCCTCTCCATGTCGGGCCAGAAATGCGACGCGTTGACCCTCCAGATTTCCGGTAACATAGGGACCTGAAGGAGATCCAAACGGCGTTTTAAGCGTGATTTTTTTTATCCCGGTCATCCCCTCCATGTCATAAAGACCGCTGCCGCCAATCACGCCTAATTTAACGTTCGATTTTCCAATAGCCAAAGCTTTGCCCTTTTTCCTTTCCATCCCGTTCACCCGCTCCTTCAATTTCAGGATTGTAAAACACTCTTAATTTCTGAAATAGACGATTTTTCGTCCTGCTCTTTCAGAGCCTGAACCTCTTTTTGCGGTACAATCGAAACGATCGCATGTTTGTAAATCAGTTCCTGATGATCGTTCTTCAAAAATATCGAAAAACTGTCGAACCCCTTTATGGTTCCCTGAATGACGACCCCATTAATCAAATGAACGGTAACAATAATTTTTTCTTTTCGAATCTGGTTAAGAAACATATCTTGTAAATTCATACGTGCTTTATTCCTTCCTGAAATGATTGATTGCCTGCTTCAACGACTCTGACAGTTTTGTGTGAAGAACAATTCCTGACGAAACTGTCTGACCCATTCGCCTGTTTGATCCTGATCTAACCATTGAATATTCCGATCCTTATTAAACCAAGTCATCTGTCGTTTGGCATAATTCCTGGTCTCTTGTTTGATCAGCTGAATCGCCTGTGGCCGCGAATATGACCCTTTGAGAAATGCACTGAGGGTATCATAACCGAGGCTGCGCATTGCAGGAAGCTTTTCATGATATCCGTTTTTTATTAAACTTTCCACTTCTTCAATCCACCCATCTCGAATCATCTGATCCACTCTGGCCTCAATACGTCGATAAAGTGCGTTTCGCTCAATTCTTAAACCAATAATCCGAAAAGGGCGAGTTCCCACACGAAACCGGTGTTCGGAGTGAAAGGAGGAAAGGGGCCTTCCCGTCAAATAATAGACTTCGATTGCCCGAATGATTTTAGATAAATCATTCGGATGAATTCTTGATGATGAAAGAGCATCTGCTTCGCAAAGTTCCCGATACAAGACTCCCTTCGATTCCTCCTCCCGAAGGAGAAGGGTTTCCCTCAATTTCCGGTCGGCCGGAGGACCATCCCATAGTCCGTACAGGACGGCTTTCACGTACAATCCCGTTCCCCCCGTGAGAATAAAAGGAGGAGAGCTAGCTCTATCTGTTTCTCTCCCCAGAATTTCCTCTACATTTTTTCTGTATTCTCCAACGCTGTAGGACCGATCAGGATCGATCAGATCAATCATATGATGTTTAACGCGATTCATTTCCTGAATGGAAGGTTTGGCCGTGCCTATTGTCATTCCCCTGTAAATCAATCTCGAATCGGCGCTGATTATTTCAGACCCTGACTCATCGGCCAGTTCCATTGCCAAACGGCTCTTACCCGAGGCAGTAGGACCGACAATGACCAAGAGAGGAGAATTCATATTCTGCAAAACATTTTCTCCAGTTCAGTTAATCCTAAATGACGGGTAATCGGCCTTCCATGTGGACAGGTTGACGGATTTTCCAGTCGGGAGATTCCGGTAAAAAGAGCGGCGATTTCAGCATTTTCAAGCGATTGTCCCGCTTTAATCGCCGCATGACAAGCAATCGTCGCAAGGATGCTGTCACGCTTCGCTTTATCAGAAGAAAATCCCTGGAACAGGACGATCTCTTCAGTCAATTGCGTCAACAGGGATCTCATATCTGCTTTCAGGAGAAATTGGGGAAGAGACCGGACTACCACGGTATTTTCTCCATAGAAATCAAGCTCAATCCCTGTCTCCGTAAAAAGAGGTTGGTATTCTTTAAGGACCAGAAGATCCTTCAGGGTCATTTCGAAAGTGAGGGGGATCAAGAGGGATTCGGTCTGCTTGTCGTCGTTTTCGGATAGAGATCGATACTTCTCAAATAATATCCGCTCATGGGCCGCATGTTGATCAATAATAAGAAGCTCGTCTCCGGACTGGATCAGGAGAAACATCGAGCGGAATTGTCCTAAAACTTTGAAACAAGGCTCATGAATCAAATCTTTGTTTCTAAACAAATCAGGATCTGTTTCGGATTCAGGTAAGGGCTTGATACCGGAACGGATAATATATTCATTCTTCCCCTCCTTGATTTCAAAGGCCGTCATGCGATCCGGCGATATCATGCCTGCTATTTCCTTGTAAACAGGCTCATTCGATTGAGAGGAGAAAGCCCCTTGAACCAATGACCTCTTAACTCTCTTGTAAACCGATTGGTGAATAAGAGAAGAATCCGGAAATCTCACCTCCTTTTTGGAGGGATGAACATTGACATCCACCCGGGAAGGATCCATTTCAAGTAACAGAAAAAAGGCGGGATGTTGACCCTTCATCAGATGGGAGGAAAAAGCTTCATAGACGGCGTGGTGAATGACCTGATTTCGGATCGGTCGATGATTGATAAATAACTCCTGCATAGACCGATTCGGATAGGTGTGAGGCGGAAGCGTGACGTATCCTTCCATGCCAAACTCTGAATGATCCCCGTCCTGTATGGAAACCAGTTTCTCCAGTATTTCGCCGCCATAGATTTGATAAATGCGATCCTTAAAACTTTCAACGCCGGGAAGCCGAAACAATCTTTTATCGTGATGAATCAGTTCAAAACAGATTCTAAAGTGAGCCAACGCCAGCTGATTCACAACAGAAACAATCTGCGCCAACTCCGTTGAAGCGGAACGGAGAAACTTCTTTCTTGCCGGATAGTTTTCAAAAAGCTCCGATACCGAAATCTCGGTACCCGGAGCTCGTCCCATTTCTCTCTTAAACGTCATTTTTCCGGAAACCAGCTCCAGCTCTATTCCCCTGCTTTCTCTCGATTGTGTTGAAAGGTGAATACGGGATACCGCGGCGATACTGGGCAGGGCTTCACCTCTGAACCCAAGTGATCGAATCGAATCCAGATCTTCTTCGGACGAAAGCTTGCTGGTGGCATGCCTCTCAAACGCCAGGTTGGCATCCTCGGGAGTCATGCCGTCTCCGTTATCCGAAACAGAAATGAATCCCTTGCCGCCCTCCCTCACGCGGATGACGATTTCGGCGCTATTTGCGTCAATGGCATTATCCACCAGTTCCTTGACAATAGAAGCGGGACGCTCCACGACTTCGCCGGCCGCGATTCGATTGATAAGGGAAGTAGAAAGAATTTTAATCCTGGAAGACATGGGTATCGCTGGTTTCCCGTTCGATTATTTGATGGTTGTCAGTTTTTCCTTGGCCAGATTTGCCTCGTTGGACCTGGGATATTGTTCAATGACCTTTTTCAGGTAGGCTTTTCCTCTTGGTTTTTCTCCCATTTCGATATAGGCATAACCCTCTTTCAAAATGGAACTGGCCACTTTATCATGCTTTGGAAATTCCCTGGCCACCTTATCAAAATTTTCAATCGCCTTTGGATATTCTTTCTTGCTGAAGAAACTCTCACCCAGCCAGTAGTATGCATTAGGCGCCAGAAGAGATGCCGGAAACTGTTGTGTAAAATTCTGGAATCCCAGCAGGGCAAGATCATAATTTCCTTTAACATAATCGTTGTAGGCCAGATTATATGCCTCCTGGGGCGTAATCGTGACATTGGAAGGGATCGTGTTTTCCTGACTCTTACCGGGAAGAATCAGTTTACCCTGATCATCGGGCAGAGTATCTGCGGGAGCTGTTTTAGCGGTCTGAACTGATTTTTCCAAAATACCCAATCGACTTTCGAAATTTCCCATCCTGGAGTTCAGATCCGTCAAACGAAGCGACTGTTCCTCGGCCTTTTGGGAAAGATCGGATAAAGAATGGTTGTTCTCTTCAATCCTTCCCTGGACAGTCTGAATATCGACACCGATCTGATCCAGCTTCAAAAAAGCATCTCCCTGTTCCTTGGTGGTGGTCTGAGATTTGTCTTTTAATACCCTGTCATTGGCATCGAGTTTTAAATTGATCTGGGCCATTTTATCTTTCATCTGATCCAACTCCAGATGGAGATCGGTCAAATCGGATTGAAATGCACAACCCGCGCTGATCATTGCGATGCTGACCATAGCCATCGATTTTGAAATGATTTGAATTTTCCTTCTCATGGTACTCCCCTGAATATGAATAAAAGACCCTGCTTCAATGCCTGACCGGCGACCAGGCGGGATTTATAAAATTTCCGCTGCTTTGTGTAATCTTTTCGATTTCTGTTCCTTCCGAGGTCATCATATATAGACTCTGTCTCCCGTCTCGATTCGAACTGAAAGTCAGATGTCTTCCGTCCGGCGACCAGACAGGACATTCGTCATCCACATTGAGAATCGAAGAAAGATTCATTTTCCTCTGGCCATCCGCTGAAATCAGACAAACATGAAGTTTTCCATCCGCCCTGCACGTGTAGGCTATCCAGTCCCCTTTGGGAGACCAGGACGGTGTCGTGTTGTAATCTCCTTCAAAAGTGAGCCGTCTCACATTACTCCCATCCTGGTTCATAATATAAATCTGGGGCGATCCGCCCCGGTCGGAATTAAACACGATTTCTGCTCCCGTTGGAGAAAAGGATGGAGAAAGGTCATTGCCCTGGCTAAAAGTGAGCCTCTGCACATTCTTGCCCTCTTCCGTAGAGGTGAAAAGCTGAGTCTGGCCGTCAAGGCTTCTCGCAAAGACGATCCGTTTACCGTCAGGAAACCAGACTGCCGACAAATTCAACCCTCCGGAAGTGACTTTCCATCTTTTCGAGGTCGTGACATCCATAATCCAAATGTCCGGATTGCGGTCAATATACGAGGTATAAGATATTTTTTTTCCGTCCGGACTCCAGCGCGGAAAAAGATTGATCGTGTGATTCAAAGTCATGAGCCGGGCATTAAAACCATCGTAATCCATCCGGTAAATTTCTTTTGATCCTTTTGAATCCGAGACAAATGCGATTTCGGATTCTGCGATGCCGGGTTCCCCGGTCAATTGGAGGACAATCTTGTCCGACGCCCGGTGAGAAATCGGACGCAAATCTTTTATGGATCCGGCAAAGACCGTTTCCCAGATCCATTTTCCGGTTTTACCGTTAAAAAGGGAAAGGTCCATTTTAATTCTCTCCCCCTCTTTCTTCACTTTCCCGCTCAAAATAATTTCCTGACGCTCCCCCGCAATTTTTTTTACTTCGTCGGGATTGAGAGCCAACGGCAGGGGCATATGGGAGAGATCAGTCAATTGAAATGCAAGTGACCGTTTCAAATCTGCGATCAGGACTTCTCTTAAAGTCTGAAGCTCCTGTTCGAGGCTTGACTCTGCCTGAAATCCGAGAACACCCAATGGCGTTCTCGGAGATTCCATTCTTTCAATTTCGATGTGGACTTCACTTGCCAGAACAGGAATTTTCACAAAAAAAATAAAAAATGAAAACCACAAAAAAAATCGAACGATCATATTAAAATCTCAGTCATTTATGATCCTTTATTTTGTGAAAAAGTACAAGTAATTTCAACGGATAGAGATGGATAGTCCGCAGGGAGCTGGCCGAATCTGCGAGATTCAAATATCGCCCTCAGCGCAGCCATATCGAAGTAGGAATCTTTGGAACTTTTTACAATTTTAGGATTTTTGATGATACCGTTTTTAAGGACTTCAAACGAGACCGTCACTTCTTTCGGAGTTCCGTTGAAAACAGGAGGATTGAAGTTCAGGTCGACTGTTCTCTTCATTCGTTCAACATAGGTCGGATCGATTTCAGACAGAGGCGCGATGTCAACTTTTTGAGGTTCGATCAACGGCTCCGGACTTCCTTTTTTTTCCTCGATCCGGGGAGGCTCCGGAGGTTCAATTTTCTTTTGAACCGGTTGTTCCATATCCGGGATATTTTTCGCCTTGGAAGGTATTCTCTTCGGCGGCGGGAGAACTGATTTGAATGCAGGCTTGTTACGTAACGGGGGCAGCGAAGCCACTTTCTTGGGCGGTAGGGGTATTTGAACCGGTTCTATCTTCTTTTTCGATTCGGGTTGATACCTGGAAAGATTCACCCACTGCACCGAGAGCGGCTTCGGCCTGGCAATAGGATGTTGCCATTTGAGAGTTTGAAAGAGATAAAGACTTGTCATAAGCAGGAAATGGAACACAATTGAAATGTAGACCATCTGCTTCATGTGAAGTGACGTGAAAGTCATCACGGTTTAGGAATCATATTTTCTGATTCTGTCACCATTCCGAGTCGTTCAATACCTGCCTTCTTGATGATATCCATGACCTGTACCACAATGCCATAGGGGACATCCCGATCCGCCCTGAGGAACAGGTTCACATCGGGATTCTTGTCTTTAAGAGAAGTAAGCGACCTTTCCAGTTCGCGCAGCGAAACGATTCTGGAATCCAGGTAAATTTGTCGATCTTTTAATACAGATACCGTCTTTCCTTCCTCAGATTTGATCGAGTTGACTTCGGATTTGGGCAATTTCAGTGCAATGCCACGGTACAAAAGAGGAGCCGTGACCATAAATATAATCAAAAGGACCAGAACAACGTCGACCAGGGGAACGACGTTGATTTCCGCCATATATTTTTTAGGTTCATTGAAATTCATTTCGAGGCGGCATGAGATTGCGTTGAAGTCTTGGAATGTTCTTCAAAGAAAAGGATCAGCTCTTCAGAAAACCCTTCCATCTGAGAATCCATGATTCGCAGGGAATTCAAGAAATAGTTATAGGCGATCACAGCGGGAATCGCGGTCAGCAAGCCAGCCGCAGTCGCGACAAGGGCCTCGGCGACGCCGGGTGCGACGGCGGCTATGTTAGCCGAGCCGATCTGACTGATGTTCTGAAATGCATCGATAATTCCCAGTACAGTTCCGAACAGACCGATAAACGGAGAAATATTTCCGATAATGGCGAAATAGGAAAGATAGCTTTCAAGAGAAACCAGCTCCTCGTTCCTGATTGTTTTAAGGACCCGGCCGAGGTTCCTGAAGACGGGTTCCGGCGTTGTCTCATGCCGGATATCTATTTCAAGCTGATCAGAAAGAATCCCTTTTCGCTGAAGTCTTTTGAGAGAACCCAGGTATAACATCGCAAGAGGGGATTCCTTGTGTCGGAGTGCCCCCTTTTTCAATGCAACAGGGTCTTCGCCTTTTTTAAAATCATGAAGAAATAATCTTGTGGCCTTTTTGACTCGCGAAAATACACGAAATTTATAGAAAATTCCGGCCCATGAAAAGATCGAAAAGAAAAGAAGTATAATAAGGACGGTAAGGGTGATGTAAGAGGCAGTGAGGATTAAATCAACCAATATCTTCTCTGTCGGTAAACCTTATTCTCTAAACGGCTTCATTCATATGGCGGGGCCGACGAGGATCGAACTCGCGACCTCCGCCGTGACAGGGCGGCGCTCTAACCAGCTGAGCTACGGCCCCGAAATTCCATGATAAACAAGCGTCTAAAAACAGCAGTTAAACTGATAGGCGGAACAGGGATTGAACCTGTGACCTTCGGCTTGTAAGGCCGACGCTCTGCCAACTGAGCTATCCGCCCGACAAGCCCCTTAAAGGGATTCAGGAGTTCAGAGTTTTCAAAACCTTTTGCATCTCGAATTTAAATTCGATAGAATACTAACAATTTTATTTTTCAATGTCAATCTTAATCAAATTTTTCAAGGTATTTACTCCCATTTTGAGACCTCTCGCAATCGCTTTTATCTTTATATTTCATTTGTTTTTTACCCTGCCGGTACAGAGTCAGGAGGAACCCCGGCTTTCACCGGTTCCCCTCTTCACCAATTTTGACACCGGAGCAAATGTCCGGGCCCTTGCGATGGATGGCGAAACCCTCTGGATCGGGCTGTCAAACGGAATCATCAAATACGATACGGGTGCCAAAGGGGACAAAGACGCCTACGAAATCTATACAGTCCGATCGACAAACCATGCATTTTTGAGTAATGGAATATTCAAAATCAAAATTGATGACAAAAATAATAAATGGTTCGCGACTTACGGAGGGGGACTGGTTGAGTTCAACGGCACCCTTTGGAGAGTCTTTACTCCTTATGGCATGGGTTCCACAGATTATGGAAAGGGCTGGACTCAGTTTAAAGAGGGCCATGGATTGGGAGATCTTTGGGCTTACGACATCCATTTTTCTAAAGATAAAATGTGGGTCGCCACCTGGAAAGGGGCTTCGGTTTTTAACGGCAGTTCATTTCAAACTTTTTCGACACAGGAAGGCCTCCCTGACAAATGGATCTATGCCATTGGAGAGGAAAAGGATGGCTCACTCTGGTTCGGCACGGAAGGAGGCGTTTCTCACTACAAGGGCTCCCGCTGGATCAACTATAACCACCTCGATGGACTAGGCAGCGAGATCAAGGATCCTGTCCTCTCTTCTCACGATGAAGGGAGCTCCTATCACCATTCCACATCGGGTAAATTGATCATGACTTCCAATCCCAACTACGTCCTGACACTGGTCATTGACTCCGAAAATAATAAATGGTTTGGGACCTGGGGCGGCGGGATCAGTAAATTTGACGGGAAAAGCTGGAAAAACTACACGCAATCGGACGGTTTGGGAGGAAATTTCATCAATGCTCTGGCATTTGACTCAGGAGGAAGACTCTGGGCAGGTACCAACGGGGGCGCAAGCTACTTTGATGGGAAAATATGGAAAACCATCAATGAAAAGGATGGTCTTCTCAACAACAATGTATTCGCCATCGCGTTCGATCCTGCCGGAAATAAATATTTCGGAACGTGGAAGGGACTTTCCAAAATGGAACACTTTCCGTAACGAAGAAGATGCCGCTCAGGTATAAAGGGACTTCCCCCCATCCACGGTAAAAATCTGCCCGGTAATATATTCCCCTTTTGTCGCCAGATAAACGACCAGATCGGATACCTCTTCGGGTCTCCCATATCGTCTGAGGGGAATTTTAGTCAGCGGTGGGGGCGGAAATACTTTTTCAAGAATCGGATCAGGGATTTCAATATAACCTGGAGCAACGGCATTCACCCGGACATGGGGAGCCAATCCCTTGGCAAGGCATTTTGTCAACATAATCACCCCCGCCTTCGACACGCTGTAAGGCGTTTCATTGACCCAGGGCTGGACTCCTCCCAGCGAGGCGATGTTGATGATGATTCCTGAACGTCGATTCATCATATGCGCGCCGACTTCACGGGAACAAAGAAAGGTTCCTTTCAGATTGGTATCGATGGTCTTGTCCCAAATCGATTCCGTCAGTTTTTCAAAAGGTATTTGAGAGAAGATTGCGGCATTGTTGACGAGGAGATCGATGGATCCGAAATGATCCAGCGTTTTCTTAACCAGGCCATGAACCTGATCAGAGTTGGATACATCCGCTCCATAGGTCATCACCCGTCTTCCCATCTCCCTGATTTCGGATGCGGTCTTTTGTGCGGAGCCTTCGGATTGGAAATAATTGACCATGACGTCAAAACCCTCTTTGGCAAGAGCCAAACTGATATTGCGTCCCAGTCTTCTGCCGCCTCCCGTGACTAAAGCTGTTTTTCTCGCTCCTGACATGATTTTACTCACTTTTCGCTAGCTAATAATTTAATAAAATTTGCTCCGGTTTCAATCCCACCCGGATTAATTCCTCCCTGCTTTGATCGATCATCTCTTTCATTCCGACAAGAAGGGCGACGCACTTTTCAGGATCAGGAATGGCATCGGAAAAATGGGACTGAACAAAACCCGTTCTCCCCGCCCACTCTGAATCGGGGGTTGTGACGGTCAGGAAGACCTGAATATCTTTCTTACGCAGGTCCCGAATTTCGTCCCGGTAGCAGAGATGGGCAGGTGTCAGCGCACCATAGTAAAGGTGAACATACCGGAAGTCAGATCTTCGCCTGACAATGGAACGAAAAACCGAACGGAGCGGCGCAATGCCGGTTCCGACCCCGATCAAAAGAAGATGCTTCCCTTTGTATTGATCGATTGGAAAACCCTTTCCCTGGGGTCCCTCAACCCAAAGACTCTCTCCCGGCTTCATACCAACCAGCTTCTCCCCGATTCCTGCTGATTTCTTAATCAGGAATTCCAGGCTTCCTTCGTCTTCAGGCGCCGATGAAATGGCGAAATAGGCACCCTTGTCGACTCCGGTCAGGAAAAGCGTCACAAATTGCCCGGTCATAAACTTAAACGAATCAGATGGATTTTTCCATTCCAGTTTAAGATGACAGATCGTCCCGTCGTAGTACGGATGAATCTCCCTGACGCTCATCTCAATCTTTGCCATAACCGGCTTTCTCGAAGCGTTAATATTTGACGGATAAATTGCCGTTTGAATATAACATGAATAAAAGCAATTTTTCTACCCCTTGACTTTGGGAAATTCGGGATTACTGATAAGTACAAGGTGGAAACATTTCAAATTTAATATGGAGGAATCAAAATGACACTTATAAAATGGTCCCCTTTCAGAGAGTTGACCGCTCTTCAGGGGAGAATGAATAAATTTATGGAAGATCCTTTTCTCAGCCTGCCCATTGCCTTTGAGAAGGGTGAAGGAGTCGACTGGGTACCCTCGGTCGATATTTTTGAAAAAGAGAACGCCCTTGTCTTAAGGGCCGAACTTCCAGATATGGAAATGTCGGATATCGACATTAGCGTCGATGCCAATACGCTCCAGATTAAGGGAAACAGGAAACTGGCGCATGAGGATAAGAAAGAGAATTATCACCGTATTGAACGCGTCTATGGCGCATTTAGCCGTACTTTTACGATTCCGGATTTTGTTTCTCTGGATAAAATCGAAGCAACTTATGATAAGGGTGTCCTAACGATAACCTTGCCTAAGAAAGAGGAAGTTAAACCGAAAAAAATCAAGATCGATATAAAATAAGAACAGTCTATCGAGTTTAAATCCTGACCGATGACAAGGGGTGAATTGCCCCCGACGGACGCCTCCTTTTTTGAGCTCTTCAGAAGCGGATCGCCAGGCTGGTGTCGGACGCGGTCATGAACCCCTTATCGGCGGCTCAGGTTATTCAGAAATCAGCTTAAAGTCTTTGATCTCCTTTGCCATATAGCGCTTCATATTCTTCAGGATCTTTTCCTCAAGCTGGCGCGCCCTTTCTTTGGAAATATGGTTCTTTTTGGCAATTTCAAGGAGTGTTAACGGCTCTTCCGACAGAATCCGGGACTGAAGAATTTCCTGATCTCTTGCATTGAGCGTCTCCTGAAAGGAAAGGAGTTTTTCATGAAAGAGACTTTTTAATTCTTCGCCGGCAATCTGGTCATCCAGCATCTCCTCTCCTGAAGGAAGATTGGCTCCAACCGCTTCTTCGCTCTCGTCATGTGCGGGCGCATCAAGGGAAACCTCCCAACTCCCCATTCTCTGATCCATCTCGACGACCTCTTTCTCTTTTACTTGAAGCGTCTCCGCTAGAAGTTTGACGTCGGGATCGTAACCCAGGGCACGAAGCTTTTGTTTTTCCTTCTGGAGATTGTAGAAAAGTTTTCTTTGCGCCTGGGTCGTTCCCACCTTCACCAGGCGAAAGTTATTAATGATATGCCGAAGGATAAATGCCCTGATCCACCAGGCAGCATAAGTTCCGACCCGGATCCCCTTGTAGGGATCAAATTTCTTGATGGCCACCATCAAGCCAATATTGCCTTCCTGAATCAGATCCATGACGGGAAAAGAACCCTGCCGGTATTCCATGGCAATAAAATAAACCATTCTTAAATGTGAAAGGATCAATTTTGATATGGCATCCGTATCGCCCTGCTCTCGATAGCGTCGCGCCAGATCGACCTCTTCCTCGCGGGATAAAAAGGGATATTTCCGGATTTCAGACAGGTATTTTTTGAGCGGGTCAAAGGGAACAACACCACGATCCTCTTCCGCAACGGGATCTAAAATCGGTAGCCCGCTCATTTCATGTCCTTCAAGATCATCCATAATATGCACATTTTACCATATCCAAATGGTACGAATCGAAGCAAAAATGGGGACAATTTGTCTTCCCTCTCCTCCTGGGCTATAATAGGGCCATGAATTTAAAACAAGAGATCATTGATTTACTGGAATTGATCGGCACTTATCTGGAATTGAAGGGAGAAAACCCGTTTAAGGTCAGGGCCTTTCAAAATGCTGCGCGAACGATCTCGCTTCTTTCGGGAGATCTCAGAGAAATGATTCTAGCCGGAACATTGAAAGAAGAAAAGGGAATCGGAGCGGCTCTCTTTGAGACCATTCATGAATTCGTGACGACAGGGAGTTCATCGGTGCTCCAGTCGCTTGAAGTTTCAATTCCTTCAGGACTGCTTGAAATGAAAAAGATCGAAGGGCTCGGTCCAAAAAAAATCAAAGCGATCCATGAGAAACTTGGGATCACCACGATCGGAGAACTGGAATATGCCTGTCAGGAGAATCGCCTGTTGACGCTTGAAGGTTTTGGCCGCAAGAGCCAGGACAATATTCTGAAAGGAATTGAAAATCTTAAAAAAGGAAAAGAGTTTTTTCATTTTGATCAAGCGTGGACGGAGGCAGAAGCGGTTCGTAAACAACTTCACGCGACTCAACTCTTTGATGCGATTGAAATTGGCGGAAGTCTCCGAAGGCGAAGAGAGGTGATCAGAAATATCAATCTGGTTTCATCATCCCGCCAGCTGGAAAGAGCTCTGGTAGCGTTTTCTCAACTGTCCCAGGTCGAATCGATACGTTCTCACGAAGCAACACGGGTTTCGGCCGTCCTGAAATCCGGACTGGGCGTTGAGCTCGATGTCGTCTCTCCTGAAAATTATCCGTTCGCACTTCAATATCTAACCGGAAGCAAAGAACATAATATCCGATTGCAGGAAATTGCCAGAAAAAAAGGTTTCCTGCTCAGCCCAAATGGCCTATTTAAGGAAAACTTGCCGGTTTCCTGCCAATCTGAAAAGGAGATTTACTCGAATTTGGGACTCGACCCTATTCCGCCGGAATTACGCGAAGATCGCGGAGAATTTGAAGCCGCAGGTAAAAGGTGTCTTCCCCGCCTGGTCGAATCGGATGAGATAAGAGGAATATTTCACCTTCATACCACCCGCAGCGACGGAAGAAATACCTTGGAGGAAATGGTCAACGAGGCGGCCAGGGCGGGGTATCAATATGTGGGTATTTCTGATCATAGCCAGTCCGCGTTTTATGCCCATGGACTGAAAGAAGAAGATATCCGGCAACAACATGCCGACATCGACCGGCTTCAGAAAACCTTTCCCAAAATCCGGATTTTTAAAGGGATCGAATCGGATATCCTCGAAGAAGGTGATCTGGACTACCCTGAAGAACTACTCGCCTCGTTTGACTTCATTATTGGATCCATTCATAGCCGGTTTAAAATGACCGAAACAGAAATGACAAAACGGTTATTACGGGCGATGGATAATCCCTATTTGACGATTCTAGGGCATATGACCGGACGACTCCTCCTTTCACGCGAGGCCTATTCCTTCGACCTTGACGCCGTATTTCAAAAGGCGAAAGAGAAGAACGTCATTATTGAACTGAATGCCAATCCCCATCGATTGGATATCGACTGGAAAGACTGCAAAAAATTGAAGGAATATGGACTCCAGGTCAGCATTAATCCCGACGCACATGCGATCGAACATATTTATTTTACCGGGTATGGCGTAGGAATAGCCCGAAAGGGATGGTTGACTTCCAGAGAGGTATTTAATACTCTCCCTCTCGGAGAAATGGAAAAAATGCTCGCGTCACGGCGTCCGGTTCACGGTTGAACCACCTTTTTTGAATCGTTACGGGGCCAAATCGCGCTTTGCTTAATTTCAGTTAAGCTCTGACATAAGCATCTTGATAAGAGGGCTGGTAGCCGGAGGAAATGTAAATTCATCCATCCGGGATTTTTCTATCCAGAGATATTCGTCACACTCCAGCGCCTGACAGGTTCCGCTCTTCCATTCGCAGAAATAAAAATGAAGCTCTACCGTCCGATCAGGATACCGGTACGTGACCGCGATGGCCTCCTCCCCCACTTTGATCCCGATACCCAGTTCCTCACGGACCTCCCGGATGAGCGTATCGGTTAGCTCTTCCTTTTCATTCTTCTTCCCACCGGGAAATTCCCAGTATCGACCCAGATGGACATTCTTCTTCCTCCGCGAAATGAGAATTTTCCCTTCCTGGATAATGATGGCCGCCGCGACAACCTGAGTACTCATTTATCCCTTGATCTTTCGAGCCCCCAAAACATCCATTTGGGTAATGGTAATAACACAATCCAGACCCTTCTTCTGAAATTCTGTTTTCATCGCTTGACCAATGTCTTCACCCAAAGTACTCCGGTCCGTCACTGCAAAAAGAGTGGACCCTGCACCGCTGATCGAACAGCCTAAAGCACCTTTGGCGAGGGCCGCTTTTTTTACCTCATAAAAACCCGGAATGAGCTTTGCCCGAAACGGTTCAACGACCACATCAGAAATGGACCTTCCAAAAAGCGCCGGATCTTTGTTACAGATTCCGAGCACCATTGCACAACTGTTTGACATATTCTGAACCCACCTGCGCATCTCAATTTTCTTTGGAAGGATTTTCCTCGCCTTTCTTGTCAACAAAGGAAAATCGGGTGTCGCCAGAACAACGGTCAGTTCCTTTAAAACTCCAATTTTAATCACTTTTTGCTCTTCGGGACGTGCCAGAACAACCCCTCCATAAAGAGAAGCACCAATATTGTCCATAAAGGTTCCTCCGGAAACATACGTTTCGGCTTCCAATGAAAGGTGAAGAAGCTCTTCTTTGCTTAATCTGTCTCCAAAAAGAGCGTTCGCCGCAACGGCACCTGCAACAGCACTGGCGGCACTGCTCCCTAATCCATTTCCCGGTATATTCTTATGTATTCGCAGATCGATTGATTTGGCAATCCCGAGTCTTTCCAGCACTTTCCTGGCCGCGATACCGGCTGTGTTTTTATCTGCATCGTAGGGCAGTTTGCCGGA
This sequence comes from Nitrospirota bacterium, assembly GCA_016194305.1. Lineage (NCBI taxonomy): Bacteria > Pseudomonadati > Nitrospirota > Nitrospirota bacterium. The sequence goes on from JACQBW010000001.1 coordinate 18,520, forward strand.
ATCACCGCTGATCTCCAGAATCCGGATCCTCTTCTCTCTATTCTTGCCGGCCCAAACGGTGTCCCCTATCTTTTTGACCGCCATCCCCAGCGTATCAAAACCGGGACCGATATTCCCCACTGACGCCGGCGCAAAGACCCTGATTTCTTTCATCTTTACCTGTCACTTCAAGTTTGTCCAATAACGTCCGATCGTCCGCCTCAAATTTCCGGAACGATCAATTCTGTCGCGCCGATTATATCATAAGTTTGCAAAAAGAGCCGATTTTGAATATAATTAATGGAACCGGGAGATTTGAAAATGGAAACAGTCATTGAAACAGAAATGGTGGAAAAGGCGCTCGATACCATACGTCCCGCGCTGGCTCGAGACGGAGGAAACATTTTATTGGTCGGTATTGAAGGGGCCACCATTAAAGTCAAACTTGTGGGCGCCTGCCATGGATGCCCCAGTTCCGGTTACACCTTGAGACTCGGGGTTGAGAAAAGATTGAAGGAAATTATCCCGGCCATCCAGGAAATCGTCCATATCTAGTACTAATCTGCCAATCAAAAAGCAAGGTCTGTATTCTGCCTGTCACTCCCCGGACGCTTCTCCGTCCCGGCAATGTTTGTATTCGGCCATCCTTAACAGCAAGGCAAAGATTTCTCGGACGGATTCATTTCTTTTAAATAATTTTTGACTTCCATTTCGCGTCGTTCCTCATTCCACTCCAGTTTTTTTCCCATGATTTCGGAAAGTTCCCTCAGGACTCTCGGATCGGTCAACCCTCCCAGGGCAAGCAATGTGCGTCTTCGCAAGAAATCGGAGAGCGTCAATGCCATTTCACAATCCATGGCATAGTGAATTTCGGCAAAAATATTGGCGTATTCAGGACTGATTTTCTCTCCCAGCATCCGGTCCTTTTCGGCCCGATCAAGAATCTCCGGAGCCCGATTCCCGTATTGGCTTATCAAATGGATGACAATCGGATGTGCAAGTTGAAAACGGTCTGACCATCGCTGGGCATTTTTTCTGCGGTAATCCGGGAACGAGGTTCTGAATCTTCCACCATAAAGCGGTTCGGTCGCCGTTGAACATCCTCCCAAATCGGTTCGCGCCAGGCGTTTTCCGACAAGATCAACCACTTTTTCAGCGGTGCTGCGATACGTTGTCATTTTTCCTCCCGCGATGGAAATCATTCCGGAAGGACTTTCAACGATTTTGACCCTGCGTGTCACACCGGAGGGACGGGAGCCTGATATATTAAGGAGCGGCCTGACACCCGAAAAAATGGAAACGATATCCTCTTTTTTTATTAAGAGTCCGGGGAAAACTTTCCGTGTTTCTCCCAATAAATAGTTAACCTCTTCCGGAAGGGGATGAACGTCCGAAGGGTCTCCGGAAAAGTCCAGGTCGGTGGTTCCAATTAAAGTATTTCCGTGCCACGGGATGACGAAAAATATGCGGTCCTCTTCCTCAGGTGAAACAACCACTGCATAATCCTTCGATATTTCCGGAACAATGAGATGCGTTCCCTGCGTCATTCTAATCCGAACGGGCCGTTTATCCCCTCCCTTTTCAGCAATTTCCGTCACCCAGGGTCCCCCGGCGTTTACGAAAACGCCTCCATAAACTTCTGCGCTTCCCCCATACAGCTGGTCAGTCAGGACAACTGAAACAAGTCGTCTCCCATTCGATCGGAACTGGTCGGCCTGGACATAGTTTAAGACTGTCGCACCGTGAGATTTGGCGTCAAGGATATTTTCAAGAACCACTCTGGCATCGTTCATCTGGGAATCGTAATAAATCCCCCCCCCTTTCAATCCTTCGGACTTTAGACCCGGAATGCAGCGTAACATTTCTTCTTTCAGGATGACACGGAATCTCTTTTTATTTCTGAAAAGAGAAAGCAGGTCATAAAGCCATAACCCGGCCCGGATTTTCCAAAGAGGCCTCGGACCACGGTCGTAGACCGGAAACAGAAAAGGGAGAGGATGGACCAGATGCGGCGCAATCTTTTCAAGAATAAAGCGCTCCCGGAGCGATTCGAAAACCAGGCCGAACTCCCCCTGCTCGAGATACCTTATTCCACCGTGGGCAATTTTCGACGTCCTGCTAGACGTTCCGCTTCCGAAATCTCCTTTATCGACAAGCAGGGATTTCAACCCTCTCAGCGCGCCGTCTCGGACAATCCCCGCGCCCACGGCCCCTCCGCCAATCACAATGAGATCGAACTGCGTCTTGTTCAAATGGCTGATTCTGTTCATCGTTCGCAAGATATGATACGATTCCAAAAAGCTGACATGAGAAAATCACTCCTAAAAATAGAGATGGCCCGGCGGATGAATCAATGGTACCGTGAATTCAATTTTCGCTCACCTTTGCTCAGTGATCCCATCCAGATCGTTCATCGGTATCAGAAACCCGAAGAGATCGAACTGGCCGGATTTATCAGCAGCACGCTCGCATTTGGGAAAATCGATCTGTTTAGAGTCATCATTCAGAAAATACTGGATATGGGGAAGGGGAATCTTAAACAATTTATCCTGGATTTCAATCCTTCTAAAGATCAAAAACTGTTTAAGAATCTTTATTATCGCGTCTGGAAAGAGAAGGACCTTGTTTGTTTGATCTATGCCCTGCAAGTTCTTCTCATCCGATATGCTTCTCTTGAAAATCTTTTTCTTGAACTAACGAATCCGGTAGACGATCATTTTGAGTCCGCCATGAACGCCTTTTCGCGTGAATTTATTCGATTCGATCCGTCACCGGTGTATGGAATCAATCATTTTCCGAAAAGTTTCAAACTTTTTGTCCCTTCACCACGGAACGGAAGCGCATGCAAACGCTTCTGCCTTTTCCTTCGGTGGATGATCAGGAAAGATGACATTGACCGCGGAATATGGCAGCGCCTTTCACCGTCGAAACTCATTATCCCCCTCGATACCCACATCTTTAAGATGGCCTGTTTTCTTAAATTAACCCGGCTTAACACGCCAGGCTGGAAAATGGCCAGAGAGATCACCGCATCGCTTAAGGAAATCGATCCGGAGGATCCGCTGAAATTTGATTTTCCTCTCTGTCATTTCAGTATTCAAAACCAGTGCCCGTCGGGCGAAGACCCCAAACAGTGCGACCTCTGCTCGTCGAGAAAAAAATGCTATTTTGAACCGAAAATTCGCCGGGTTCGTAAAACAAGGAACTGATCGATTCAGCCGCTCTGGAGCTGCTTTAATTTCTCGTACAGTTCCTTTTCCTTTTCGGTTATTTTTTCCGGGAGCATTATCTGCAAAGCAACGTACAAATCGCCCCTTTCTCCCTTTTTCCTGATGAGGCCCTTTTCTTTCAATCTTAACTTTTGTCCGCCCTGGCTCCCCGGAGGAATCCTCAATTTAACCGGTTCGTCCAATGTGGCAACTTGAATATGGGTCCCCAAGACCGCATCCCAGGGGAAAATCGGTTGAATGACAGTCACATCATCCCCTTCAACCACGAAAGCGGGATGGGGTTTTATTTTAATGTTCAAATAAAGATCTCCGGGACGATCACCATCAGGAAAACCCTGTCCGGTCAGGCGGATTTTAGATCCTTCGCGGACCCCGGGCGGTACTTTGACCTCCAGATTCTTCCGGTTGTGCCCGATTTCGACAAATATTTTTTTCAAGCCTCCTCGATGGGCCTCCTCAAGAGAAAGGGTCATCTCCGCCTGAATATCCTCTCCTTTCCGGGGCCGGGTCTGGCTGGATGCACTTCGATGGCCTCCCGTTCTTCCTCCCTGTCCCCCAAAAATGGCTTCAAAGAAATCGCTGAATCCTCCCATCCCTCCAAAATCTGTCCCAAAATCAGCCCCGCGGAACGGACCTTGTCCGTCGTGGCCTGGAGGAGGCGTGAAATCCATTCCCTCGCGGTAATTCGCACCCAGGAGATCATATTTTTTTCGTTTTTCAGGATCGCTCAGAACTTCGTTCGCTTCATTCAGTTCTTTAAATTTTTCTTCGGACGATTTCTTTTGCGCAGGCGAAACAAGATCCGGGTGATACTTCCGCGCAAGTTTTCGAAAAGCCGATTTAATATCCTGCGGAGTGGCCGTTTTGGGAACGCCGAGTACTTCGTAATAGTCTCTAAATTTCAATGTCATGCGCCTTCCTTATTTTGCTACGTGAAATTCTATCATAGTTGTGCAAGGGATTTCTCTCTTTCCAGATAGTCCATTTCAGTCAAAACGGGAACACCCAGCTTTCGGGCCTTAATGAGCTTGGACCCCGGATCTTCCCCTGCTACCAGAAAATGTGTCCTGGAACTGACCGCTGTGGTGACCGATCCTCCTTCTCGTTCAATTCGTTGAATCAGCTCCTCCCGGGAAAAGGTTTTAAAAGAACCTGTAATCACAAATTTTATCCCCTCCCAGGCCAGCTTTGATTTGATTCTTGAAAATTCAATTTGAACACCGGATTCAAGAATCGCCCTCATAACATTCTGATTTCTCTTTTCTGAAAAGAAATGGATCACGCTCGTTCCCAATTCAGGTCCGATTCCATGAATCGAAGTCAGTCTCTCCAATGAGCTCTGTTCAAGCTCTTCGATCGATCCGAAATTTTGTCCGATGATCTTTGCGACCGTCGAACCGACACCGATCATGCTTAACGAATAAAGAAATCTCGGGAAAGTCACCCTCTTTGCCCTTTCGATTTCTTCAATCAGGTTCTGAGCTGATTTCACTTCCCATCCCGGCAGTTGAACCAGATTGTCTTTTCTCAAATAGAAGACATCGGACACCTGCTTCAGCAATCCTGCTTCAAAGAGCTGATCGACTTTTTTGATCCCTAACCCCGCAATATCAAACCCTTTCTTGGAGCAGAGATGAACGATCTTCCCCTTAATCTGTGCCGGACACGAAAGACTGATACAGTAGAGATAAGCGCCTTCCCTCTTAGTCTCTGATCCGCAAACCGGACAGCGTTCAGGCATATGAAAGCGGATTTCCTTCCCGCTTCTCATTTCAATAACGGGTTTAATCACTTCAGGAATGACATCACCGGCGCGTTCCACAAAAACGGTATCACCGATCAAAATATTCTTTTCCGCCAGTTCACCTTCGTTGTGAAGCGTCGCGCGGGAAACCGTGACGCCGCCAAGTTCCACCGGATCCAGAATTGCGACCGGCGTCAGGATCCCCGTCCTGCCCACCTGGACTTCAATCTGTGCAACACGGGTTGTCTTTTGCATCGGTCTGAACTTGTACGCCAATCCCCATCTCGGATGACGCGAGGTCTCCCCTAATTCACGGTGATAGGCAAGCTGGTTCACTTTAATCACGACCCCGTCCAATTCAAATTCCAGTTCGGATCGTTTCTTTTCCATCTGATGATGTCTTTCGATCGTTTCCGTGATCGAATGACAGAGCATCAGATCAGAAGATACTTTAAAACCCCATTCCTGGAGTTGCTCCAGGATTTCAAGCTGAGTGTCAAAATTGAATCCCTCAACTTTTCCTGCCCCCCAGGCATAAAAATGGAGCTTTCTTTTTGCGGTCATTGAGGGGTCAAGCTGTCTGAGAGCGCCCGACGCGGCATTTCGCGGGTTTGCAAAAAGTGGCAGCGCATTTTCTGCCTGAAGACGGTTGATCGTTCTGAAACTTTCCTTCGTGATGAGCACCTCGCCCCGGATCTCGATTTTAGAAGGAACGGATCGACCGCGATTCTTGTCAGGTTGAAGCATTCTTAAACGAAGCGGAATCGTATGAATCGTTCGCAGATTGGAGGTCACATCTTCCCCAATGGTTCCGTCTCCCCGGGTCGATCCCTGAACAAACAGACCGTCTTCATAGATTAAAGAAGATGAAATTCCGTCATATTTCGGCTCAACCAGATATTCGATAACCTCTTCCTTGACGAATTTTCGCACGCGGGTATCGAAATCCATGGCTTCTTCTTCGGAGAAAGCATTGTCAAGGCTCAACATGGGAACTTCATGACGGACATTTTTACCAAGACTTTCAAGGGGAGCCCCGACACGCTGAGTCGGCGAATCGGCCGCTAGAAAATGCGGATTTTCCTTTTCAAGCTGAACCAATCTCTTAAAGAGCTTGTCGAATTCTGAATCGGAAACGGAAGGCTGATTCAAAATATAATATCGATAATTGTGCCGATTGATTTCTTCACGAAGCGAAAGAATTTCTTTTTTGAGTGCATCGCTCATTTCCCAGAGGATCCTCGCCAAAATATTAAATTCTATTTTAACTCTTTTTTCCCGGAATTGAAATTCCAAATCTGTTGTTCTGTTTCGAAGAATTGTGCTAACCTTTTAACGAGGAGCCCTTTATGAAAAACTGGATTAAAGTCGGCTATGTTCAAACGCATCCGAAGTTTGGCGAAAAAAAGGCCAACGTAGATCAGGCGCTCGAAATGCTCTCTACCGAATCTGCAGACCTGATGGTTCTACCGGAGCTTTTTAATTCGGGTTACCAGTTCACTTCCAAATCCGAGGCGGCGGGCCTGGCGGAAGAAATCCCTTCGGGATATACCACCCGGAGGCTCATTAAGCTGGCCCGTGAGAAGAGAATGTATCTCGTCGCAGGAATTGCTGAAAAGAAAGGAAGACACCTTTACAATTCCGCGATCCTCGTCGGTCCCGCGGGTTTTATCGATGTTTACCGTAAAATCCACCTCTTTTACGAAGAAAAACTCTGGTTTACGGCAGGGAACAAGCAGATCAAGGCGTATGATATCGGCAAAGCCCGAATCGGAATTATGATCTGCTTCGACTGGTTTTTTCCGGAGATATCCAGAATTCTTGCGCTGCTCGGCGCCGAAATTATCTGCCATCCTTCCAATCTGGTTTTGCCCCATTGTCCCCAGGCAATGATTACCCGAAGTCTTGAAAACAGGGTCTATTCTGTCACGGCTAACCGGGTCGGGTTCGAGGAAAGGGACGAAAAGGAACGGCTCTCTTTTATCGGATTCAGCCAGATCGTCTCACCCAAAGGGGAGGTCCTTCATCGGGCCTCCGGGGAAAAGCTGGCGCTTCAGGTTCTCGAGATTAACCCGCTTGAGGCTAGGAAAAAATCAATTAATCGATATAATCATCTTTTTGAAGACCGGCGCCCGGATTTCTACCAAACGCTTCTTAAACCCGTTGAAGAGTAACCTCACGTCATTACCTTCCCTGACAGGCCCCATTGGATAATGCCGGAATCAATCAAGTTGTATCGATTCTGAAGAAGGAGATCAGAAAATGGAAGGTTCCGATTGTCGGAGTGATCGCAAACGAATCCCGTGACCCTTATCTCATTCTGATCTCCACAGTACTGAGTTTAAGAACAAAAGACAAAACCACTCATGAGGCTTCCAGGAGACTCTTTGCTCTCGCCACAACCCCCCGGGAAATGGTCAAACTCACTGAAAAACAGATTGAAACGGCTATTTACCCCGTCGGATTTTACAAGACCAAAGCAAGATCCATTCTTCATCTTTCCCATGATTTGATCCAGAGATTTCATTCAAGAGTTCCCGACCGGATGGAATCGCTGCTCACGTTAAAAGGGGTCGGCCGAAAAACGGCCAATCTGGTGCTCACATTGGGATATGATCAATTTGGAATCTGTGTCGATATCCACGTTCACCGCATTTCAAACAGACTAGGCTACATCAAGACAAAAAGTCCGGATGAAAGCGAGTTCGCGCTTCGGCAATGCCTCCCCAGGCGGCACTGGAAAATCTACAATGATCTTCTGGTTACTTTTGGACAAAATCTTTGCAAACCCGTTTCCCCTTACTGCTCTCTCTGTAAACTTTCCTCACTTTGTGAACGCCACGGAGTTCTCTCCTCGAGATAAAGAATAACCTCATTTTCACGGGTTTACGAATAGACAAACTCTGGTAAAATTAAAAGTATGAGTCAGGTCATAGGACTATCCCGGGAAACGGTCACAATTTCAATTATGGGCAAGAGTTATCAGGTTGCTAAAGACAAACTTCTGTATGTCTTCCAGGACCTCGATCTTCTCCGGGCCCGAAACAAATTCTGCTGGAACGGCGAGTGTAAGAACTGCACCATCTCCTTTTCCACTTCTTCAGACCCGGCCGTCATCATCACGGAAAGAGCCTGCCAAACAACCGCATCAGAAGGACTTCGCGTCGTTGAGATGCCAGAGGCATTCTATCTTGCAAAATAATCCTGAACCTTGCCTCAGGGATTAACCGATTTTCCTGTTTTTGAAAAAGAGAATGCTTAAGGGAGGGAGAGAAACGGAAATTGAATTGTTCCTCCCATGGAAAGGAAGCGGTTCGGAGTCGACACCGCCGAGATTGCCCAGATTGCTTCCGCCATAAGAAGCAGCGTCACTATTTAAAACTTCAATCCAGAATCCTTCTCTCGGGACCCCGACCCGATAGTGAAAGCGCGGGACCGGTGTGAAATTACAAATAATCAGCGAAACCGTCTCCTGGCTCGGACCCAACCGCGCAAAACAGATCACGCTCTCTTCCCAATCGAGGAAATCGATCCATTCGAAACCGCTCGATTGGTGATCCCACTCAAAAAGCGACGGTTCGTTCCGGTAATGGTGATTTAAATCTTTTACCCAGCGCTGGACGCCCTGATGGGGACTGAATTCGAGAAGATTCCAGTCGAGACTCTCGTCATGGTTCCATTCTTTCCATTGACCCCATTCGCTTCCCATAAACAGCGTCTTCTTCCCGGGATGGGCGAAAAGGTAACCCAGCAAAAGTCTCAAGTTGGAAAATTTTTCCACATCCGTTCCCGGCATTTGATCCAGGAGCGAGCGTTTTCCATGAACCACCTCGTCGTGCGACAAGGGAAGGACAAAGTTCTCCGAAAACGCATACAGGATACTGAATGTCAGCTGGTTTTGATGATGTTTCCGGTAGAGAGGGTCCCTGGAAAAATAGCTTAAGGTATCATTCATCCACCCCATATTCCATTTCATTCCGAAGCCGAGTCCTCCTAAATAGGTTGGCTTTGAGACCATCGGCCATGCTGTAGATTCCTCCGCAATGGTCTGGACATCCGGAAATCTCCGATAGACCTCTTCATTGAGGCGCTTCATGAGAGAAATCGCCTCCAGATTTTCATTTCCGCCGAACAAATTGGGAATCCACTCTCCCTCGCTCCTTCCATAATCAAGATAGAGCATTGAGGCGACCCCGTCTATTCTCAGTCCGTCAACATGGTACTTCTCCAGCCAAAAGAGCGCGCTGCTTACCAGGAACGACCGGACTTCATTTCTCCCGTAATTAAAAATGGCACTTTTCCAATGAGGGTGAAACCCCTTTCTGGGATCCGCATGTTCATAAAGGTGGGTTCCGTCAAAATAGGCGAGACCATGGAGGTCAGCGGGGAAATGAGCGGGAACCCAGTCGAAGATCACTCCTATCCCCGCTTGATGGAGCGTATTCACAAGGTACATCAAATCGTCCGGATTCCCGTACCGGGAGGTCGGCGCGAAATATCCCGTCGTTTGATAACCCCATGAACCGTAAAAAGGATGTTCCGTCAAAGGAAGAAATTCGACATGTGTAAACCCCATTTCCTTGACGTAGCGGGTCAGATCATCGGCCAATTCGCGATAAGTTAAAAAACGATTTCCCTCGCCGGGAACACGCTTCCACGATCCGGCATGAACTTCATAAATCGACAGCGGGGCGTGATGCGAATTCGCCGATTTCCGGTTTGTCATCCAATCCTGATCACTCCATTGAAATGTGCTGTCCCAAAATACGGAAGCGGTTTTGGGTGGAGGCTCGGAATAAAACGCAAACGGATCTCCTTTATCCGATTCATAGAAAAGATGTGATTTCGATACAATATGATATTTATAGAGAGCCCCTCTCTGAATGCCCGGGTAGAAACCCTCCCAGATTCCGGACGAATCCCATCGAACCCTGAGCGGATGCGAAATAGGATTCCATCCGTTAAAATCTCCCACGACTGAAACCTCGCTTGCGTTAGGAGCCCATACCGCAAAATAGACCCCTTCGAGGTCATCAATCGTCATGGGATGACTGCCTAATTTATCGAAGAGACTGAAATGGTGTCCTTCTTTAAAGAGATGGATATCGAAATCCGTAAAGAGGCTGACCTGTTTCATTCCGGGTGGCGTCTGAATCAATTTTTCCATTCGACTCTCTCTTCCAGGTTTCTCTCGCATCGACTCCCGATAGGGACAACGACGACTCCGTTTTCCGAGACGGCATAGTTCTTTTTGTCTTTTTCGAGATCCCACCCTATTTTCTCGTTCGACGGAATAACGACTCCCTTTTCAATGATACAACGTTTCAGCTGCGCTCCGGCCTTGACTCGGACACCTGAAAATAGAATCGAATCTTCAATGACCGCTCCGTCTTCGACCCAGACATCAGGACCCAGAATGGAATGGGAAATCCTCGCCCCGACAATCAGATCTCCTCCTGAAAGCAGCGTGTTGGTTCCCGAAACAGGTTCCCCGGTGGGAGAAGCCACGTTTCTGGCCGGAGGATATTGGCCATGATAGGTACGGATGGGCCAATCCTTCTGGTAGAGATTTAAGGGGGGCATTGGCTTGAGCAGATCCATGTTTGCTTCATAGTAAGCATCGAGGGAACCGACATCCCTCCAATAACCGTCCTGAATAATCCGATCCGCCATTCCACCAAATCGATAAGCGCCAACGGAATTCGTGGCAACGATACTGGGAAGAATATCTTTGCCAAAATCGTTCCAGGGAGGAGAGACTTTGGAAGATTTGTCCAGAATGCTGAGGAGAAATTTTCGGTTAAAAATATAAATTCCCATCGAGGCCAGTGCCTGGGTCGGATCGCCGCGCATCGGATGGAGTTCCCCTGATTTTTCGTAAAATCGCCGAATCCGATTTTGATCATCTGTCTCCAGGACTCCAAAAGATCTTCCTTCAGAGACGGGAACGGGAACCGTTCCCACAGTGACATCCAAATTGCGGCGAACATGCTCCTCCAGCATTCTCGCATAATCCATTCGGTAAATATGATCCCCTGCCAAAATCAGAACAAAATCAGCGTCGCTCCGTTCTAAAAGAAACCGGTTTTGATTGATCGCATCCGCCGTCCCGGCATACCAACCCTCTCCAATCCGCATCTGGGCCGGAACCGTTGTTATAAATTCATTGATTTCAGGATTAAAGATAGCCCACCCGTCTCTCACATGTTTCTGCAATGAGTGGGATTTATACTGAGTGAGAATCAAGATTCTGCGAAGGCCTGAATGAAGACAGTTTGAAAGAGTAAAATCGATGATTCGATAAATACCGCCAAACGGAACCGCCGGCTTTGCCCGGTCAGAAGTCAAAGGAAAGAGTCGGGAACCGGTTCCTCCAGCTAAAATAAAGGTGAGTGTCTTTTCTACGATTTCCACGACGCCCCTTTTGCAGGACAACGAAAATGTTTCTTATACCCTTAATTTACAGAAAAAATGCGATAAATTCAACACTTTGTCTATCGACCTCTTTCCTACCGGACAAGAACTGTGTTAAAATGTCCTGAGATAACATTCGGTCATCCCTAAACAATTTAAAGAATAGATTTCCAGAGCAAGCGATTTGACCCCAGAATCAGAAAATCTTCATTCCCTGTCTCCGAAAATCGGAGATGATCCGGCTTCCGTAAAACGATCCCTGGGCAAGCATATCGTCCTATCCATGGGCAAAGATCCCGTATCGGCGACCGAACATGACTGGTATACCAGCACCGTTTATATGTTGCGGGACCGGCTGATTCAGCGCTGGATCGAAACCATTCCCCAGTACCAGAAGAGCGACGCTAAAATCGTCTATTATCTTTCACTTGAATTCCTGGTCGGGAGATCTTTGACAAATGGTCTTCTGAATATGGGTCTTCATGAAGTCACGCGCAAGGTGTTAAATGAAATGGGTAACCAGCTCGAACATCTTTGCGAGGTTGAAGTGGAGGCGGCACTGGGAAACGGTGGTCTGGGCAGGCTTGCAGCCTGTATGCTTGATTCCATGATTACGCTTCGGCTTCCCAGTTATGGCTATGGCATACGATATGAATATGGCATGTTCAAACAGAAGATTGAACAGGGATGTCAGGTGGAACATCCGGAGAACTGGCTTAGAATCGGGAATCCCTGGGAATTTCAGCATTCTGAAGTACTCTATTCGGTTAAATTCTTTGGCCGTGTTCAAAAATCAACGGACGCGGCAGGCCAGATCCGGCATCATTGGGTTGATGCGGACGAAGTCATGGCAATGGCTTACGACATCCCGATTCCGGGATATGGACCCCATTCCAATGTGAGTGTGTTGAGACTCTGGTCCGCAAAATCCTCACGCGACTTTGACCTGAAATACTTCAACGAAGGGAACTACATAAAAGCGGTTGAAGACAAGGTTGAAACCGAAAACATCTCAAAGGTCCTATATCCAAGTGATTCCACGCATGTGGGACGCGAACTCCGGTTTAAACAGCAATACTTTTTCGTCAGCGCGGCCCTTCAGGATATCCTTCACCGTTTTATGCAAAACCACACCTCGCTGGAACAGTTTCCGGAAAAAGTGGCGATTCAGCTGAATGACACCCACCCTTCAATCGGAATTCCCGAACTCATGCGAATATTGATCGATGACCACCAGCTTGAATGGGAAAATGCGTGGTCAATTACTTCCAGGACTTTCGCATACACCAATCACACTTTACTCCCCGAGGCGCTGGAAACCTGGCCCGTCCACCTGTTTGAATCACTCCTTCCGAGACACCTTCAAATCATTTACGATATCAACGACCGCTTCCTGAAGGAAGTTTCGCTTCAATACCCGGGGAATAAAGAACTCATCAAACGGATTTCCATCATCCAGGAAGAGGGAGAACGACGGGTCCGGATGGCCCATCTCGCAGTCGTGGGGAGCCACAAAGTAAACGGCGTTTCAAAACTTCACACCCGCCTGATGAAAGAGACGATCTTTGCCGATTTCTACCGGTTTTATCCTGATCGATTTCTCAGTATTACCAACGGGATCACGCCGCGGCGCTGGCTCAATCAATCCAATCCCCGTTTGTCACAGCTCATTTCCTCCCGAATCGGAGAGAGGTGGAAAACTCATCTCGAAGAATTGAAACAACTCATTCCTCTTGCAGATGATCCGGAATTTTCCCAGGCGTTTTGGGAAGTAAAAATGTCAAATAAAACGAAGCTGGCCGGATTGATTAAAAAGAATCTGGGTATAGAGGTCAATGTCGATTCGCTGTTTGATATTCAAGTGAAAAGGCTTCACGAATATAAACGGCAATTGCTGAATATTCTCCATCTGATTACTCTTTATAACCGGATTCGGTCCAATCCCTTGATATCCAGGCTTCCCCGAACCGTGATTTTTGGCGGAAAAGCCGCTCCTGATTACACCTATGCCAAACTCATTATCAATCTTATCCATAATGTGGCAGATATTATCAATCATGATCCTCTGATCCAGGACCGGCTCAAGGTGGTGTTTATTCCTAACTATGACGTTTCGACCGCTGAAGATATCATTCCGGCCTGCGAACTTTCCGAACAGATTTCCACAGCCGGAACCGAAGCTTCGGGTACGGGAAATATGAAAATGGCACTCAATGGCGCTTTAATCATTGGAACTCTGGATGGGGCAAATATTGAAATACTTGAAGAAGTCGGAGAGGAAAATATCTTTATATTTGGATTGACGGCCGACCGGATTGGCAAACTTCGTAAGGAAGGTTACGACCCCAATGTGTATTACAATGCCAATCCTGAACTGAAGCAGGTGTTGGACATGATCGGCTCCGGTTTCTTTTCTCCCGGGTCGTCGGATCGTTTTCGGCCCATTGTCGACTCCTTGTTGCGGGGAGGCGACCGCTATTTTCTCCTGGCTGACTTTGAATCGTATGTGGCCTGTCAGGAGCGTGTCGAAACAGTTTATCAGAACCGGCGCGAATGGATACGTCGGTCCATTCTGAATACGGCAAACATGGGAAAATTTTCGAGTGATCGTGTCGTGCAGGAGTATGCCGAAAAAATCTGGAACGTTCGTCCCTATTCAGCTCCCCCTTCTTGACGCAGGTGACCGCCCGGAGGTCCAGGTCATTGCGGCCAAATCTTTGAATGCCAGGGAGTCCAGCTGTTCCGGAAGAAGCCGCCATTCCCAGTTTCCATCGAGACTCCCGGGTAAATTCATTCTCGCCCCTTCACCCAGTCCCAGAATATCCTGCATCGGAATAATAACGGCATCGGCAACCGACATCATCGCCAGGCGAATCATTTCCAGATGAACCGTTTCCTCCGTAGGCGTCCTTCCGAGATAGGCGGAGAGCCTCGTCCGGTCCGCGATACCAGCCTCTTTTTTGAACCATTCCCGGACCGTACTGGTATCATGGGTTCCAGTGTACACCACCGCATTTCTGCTGTAATTGTGCGGCAAAAAAGGATGGCTCGGAAGATTTTCTCCAAAGGCAAACAGAAGGACTTTCATTCCGGGAATTTTAAAACGCTCCATCACCTCGGTCACATCTGGCGTGATGACGCCCAGGTCTTCAGCGATAATACAAGGATTCGAAAAGTGGCTTAAAAGGATTCGAAAAAATTCATCCGAGGGAGCAGGCACCCATTCGCCCCGTTCCGCCGTCGTTTGACCGGCGAGGACGCTCCAATAGGCGACATACCCCCTGAAATGATCAAGCCGGACCATATCAAAAAGACTCAAATTATGCGCCAATCTTTGAATCCACCAGGAATAGTGGGTCGCTTTAATCGCCTCCCACTCATAGACGGGATTGCCCCAAAGTTGACCGGTCTTGGAAAAGTAATCGGGTGGAACGCCGGCTACCCGTAAGGGGCGCCTGTTTGCGTCGAGCTGAAAAATTCCCGAATGGGTCCAGACGTCCGCGCTGTCATACTGCACATAAATTGGAACGTCGCCGAAAATCCGGATCTCCTTCTGATTACAATATTGCTTTAAGGCGTACCATTGTTTGAAAAAGAGGAACTGGACCATTTTTTCAAAGACGATTTGATCCTCGAATTTCTCGCGGTATCGCTCCAGTTCCCTGGGATCCCTGTTGACGAGCTCTTCTGTAAAATGATTCCATGGCTTTCCCTGGAAATGCGCTTTTAAAACTTTAAAGAGTGCGTAATTTTCCAGCCACTCCGCTTGCTGATCACAAAAGGCGTTAAAATCCTTTCCTTTTTCAAATGAAGCGCGGTTTTTCTGATAGACAAGGTCAAGCATCTTCCGTTTCAGGCCAGTCGCCGTTTTAAAGTCCACTTTCTGAACCGAAGTGCTCGAAAAGGAAAGGAGGTCGGATCTGGAAAGAAATCCCTCGTTCTCGAGCAGTTCAGGACTGATCAGAAGCGCGTTTCCTGCAAAAGCGGATTCACTGCTGTAGGGCGAGTTGCAGTTCGAAATCGATGTTGGATTAACGGGAAGGACTTGCCAGATACACTGCTTCGACTCAGCGAGAAGATCTGCGAACTGATAGGCAGAAGGTCCCAGATCTCCGATACCATAAAGAGAGGGAAGGGAAGTGATATGGAGAAGAATTCCGCTTTTTCGACTGTTCATCCGGCTCTTTTCGTATAAGGGACAGCGTTTCCACTTCGCACGATTAGAAACTTTTTACCCGGAGACTTCGACCCAATTGCTTAAATGATTTGATCCAGCGTTTCGCCAGGATTTCGCCATCCCGGACCCGCTTTTCCATCTTGGGCATCATTTTTTTCCCAATCGAAAAATAGAGGTTTTGCGATTTCCATAAATTCAGGTTCAAATGAAGAGAGGTCAGGATTTTAAGCAATTTATCCGTGGAATCGAGTAGCTGGACCCCGTCCGGATGGACGGACAGTTTTTTTAAGTCTCCCTCGATCCGCTCCGTGACCATCATTTCAATTTCAGGTTTGTCCAATTCTCCCGGCCACTGCTTCATTTCCTGAATCAGGCTTTCCAAATGTACAAAATCCGTTTCACGGGGCTGAAGGGCTTTCCGCAAGGCCACGTTTATTAAATACTCTTGTGCGGCCAGGAAGGGTCTGGGAAGAGATATCTGGAGATTCTTTAGAAGAGAGACCATTGGAATGGTCTCTTTATGAATTTGTCCGTAAAGAGATGCGAATCCTTCATAAGACCTTTTCAAAATTGAATTCAATATTTTTTTCTGATCATCTTTGAACAGGTTGAAAATAGAATAATTATTTTTGCCAAAAAAATCATAGAGAAGGCGAGATGCTTCCGAAAGGTCTCCTTTCGCAAAGGAGGCCTCCATTTCGATACAAACGTCTGAAAAATGACCCTCCTCTACTGACGAAGTGACGCCGCAGATCAAATGATGGCCCCCCAGATCCAGAATCGAATATCCTATATTTTCCTCTTCCCATGTCAATTCGGAGGAGACGCGGCACATTCCGGTGACCCACCTCAATCTGCCCAGTGCAGAGCGCCTTATTTCATGATTGTGCAGAGAGTAAAAGTAGAATTTTGAATGTTCCTGGTGGGGATCAAAAAGCGACAGAAGGGCATGATGGGCGCCGGCCTTCTTCAAATCGATCCGGGAGGGCTTTACGAATTTCTCATAGATGATCGCGCCATCCCCTTCCAGGAGGCTCGGTGCATTCCTCAGATATTCGACAAATTTCGGTTCCAGGGCCACGGATTTGATCTCTTCGGCAAGCTGAATGGCTCTGCACGCGTACTGCATGATCTGTACCGACTCAATTCCGGAGATATCATCGAAAAACCATCCACAGCTCGTGTACATCAGCATGGCATATCTTTGCATTTCGAGGAGCCGGAGTGTCCGGGACATTTCAGCTTCGTCGAGCATCCTGACTTGATGCCTTCTCAGGAACCGCTCACTTTCGACCCGCGATCGATGGGCGATCACTTCAATATACTCATCTCGCGCTTCCCAGGGATTCCGGAGCATGTCCGACGCCCCTTCTTCATAGATAGCCGCGGCTTGATCCCGGAGCCAGTCCATCCCTTCCCGGAGGGGAGCTCTCCATGGCTGTTTGCCTCCGGGGAATTTCCCGATATTGCAGCCGCAATTACTCCGCCATCTTTCTACCCCATGTGAACAGCTCCATGAACTTTTTTCGATAATTTCAATCATCTGAGACGGAGGATTCTTGGCGAGATATTCGCCATAATTGGTTAATTTCGCGATGTTCTTCGACTCAATTGTAAAAAGAGTATAGGCAAGGGCCATATCGGCGTGGGGCTGATGGTGTCCGAAAGTTTCTCCATCCGTCGCTATGTGAACAATCTGAGGACGATTCCTTTCTTCGCGAAAAGCGCCTGAGAGCTTGGAAGCAAATAAATCCCCGCTGCTCAGGAGATTCCCAAACGCGACTTCCCGGGAAATCGGTCCGTCGTAGAAAAATATGTTGATTGATTTTCCGGACGGCAGTTTACAAAGGTAGGGCATCGAAGGATCAATTTCTCCCTCCTTGACCTCTTTCCATTCTCCCTCCGATATGGGCTTGACCTTGCCGGCCTGATGAGGGGATAGAATCGTAAAAAGAATTCCGAATTCGGCAAGAACTTCCAGCGTCTCCAGATCGACTGCCGTTTCAGGAAGCCACATTCCTTCAGGATAACGCTCGAACCTCCTGACAAAATCCTTGATTCCCCAGCGGGTCTGAGTCAATTTATCGCGTCTGTTCGCAAGTGGCATAATCATATGATTATAAATCTGGGCCATGGCTGAAC
Source organism: Nitrospirota bacterium (assembly GCA_016194305.1). Lineage (NCBI taxonomy): Bacteria > Pseudomonadati > Nitrospirota > Nitrospirota bacterium. The sequence continues at coordinate 36,206 of JACQBW010000001.1, forward strand.
CATGACCCGAGAATCTTTTCGCGCTGATCCGGTCGGCTTCCAGAATCGCCTGGTACACCTCCGGCTGGCGGCGCTCTATCCAGGACAGGAGGGTCGGACCAAAATTAAAATTAATCTTCGCGTAATTATTGACAATGTCGATGATAGACCCATCTGTTCCCAGGATGCGGGAAGCAGAGTTCGGAGCATAACATTCTGCCGTAATCCTTTCGTTCCAGTCATGGTAAGGATGCGCAGATTCCTGGAGCTCAATCTCCTCAAACCAGGGATTTTCCCGGGGAGGCTGGTAGAAATGTCCATGTATGCAGATATATTTGTCCATATTAATTCGCTGTTTCGACTTTTAAGCGGTCCGTCCCTTCGACTGAAATTAAAACTTTCCTCTTAAAATAATAACATATCTCCAGATTTACGGTCGTATTTTATGATGAAGCTCACATGAACCATCAGGTCAGAGAAGAGGGCTTGAGGCAGGCAGGCGCTATACCGATCTTCTGAAGTGTTTCCAAAACCCTCATTCCGCTGCCCCAGTCGTTCCAGAGAACGCCCCTGACATGAATCACAAGAAGACGGGAAGGAAATTTTTCCAGGACCTGTTGCGAAATCGTAGCCTGTTCCATCTCCTGATACTCCTGCAGAATGACTTCGCTCTCCTCGGGTTTACCGATCGCCTGAATGATTTTCCCGAAGCGGCGATGGAGGTCCGGCAATGCATCCTTCACCAGTTTCAAGAGTGTCGAACATCGGGTAATCAAGACCAGCGTATTCCAGAGATAGCCCTGACTTAAAAAAGTCTCTGCAGATTTTCGGTCGGGCTTCTCATGAAATTTTTCCACTCTGTTAATTTCAAATCCTTTGATACTTGAAACCCTTTCACCCGTCTGGATCCATCCATATTCCGTCTCCGGCGCGTCCGGCTGTACACCCAAAAGGAGCACTTTGTCCGGAAAACTCTGAATCGCCCTGCTGGCATATTCAATATGTTCCATAAAGTGATCTTCCTCCAGAATAAAATGATCGGATGGGAAGACGGCCACAGTGCATTCGGGATTTTTCTTATAAATATAGGAAAGCGGAAGCAGAATTCCAGGAGCGGTTTCACGATTAATTGGTTGAAAAATGAGTGTTCCGGACGGTCGATCCTTCAATTGTTCCTGAAATGCCGGTTGGTGTTTTGGGTCAACAACCACCAGCAATTTGTCTCGAGCGATCAGCCTCTCCACTCTATCAAGAGTATGTTGAATCATGGTGCGTTTCCCGGTAAATGCGACGAATTGTTTAGGATGACTTGTCCCGTATTGATTCTTAATATATTCGACCATACGGGTTCCATGACCAGCGGCCAACACAATACCATGTAAGTCGACTTCAAAATGTGGGAGTAAAATATTGACGGACAGGTCAGATTTCAGGTGATACGGAGTCGGCATGTCTCCCTTCCCGATGAATAAGACCAAATAAGTATAAAAATATAGGTTATATAAAGCAAATATTTAATAACTTTTAAAAATCAGCATCGCGATATTCAAGAAACTTAACGCTTAACTTGAAATTGCGTTCAATCACCTATTCGACTATACTCCCTCTGAAAAGAGGCACGAACCCGGAACAAAAGATCACCATGATATTAGCTGGAGATATCGGAGGCACAAAAGTGGACCTCGCTTTCTTTCAGTCCGACGGGAAGAAATTGACGGAGGTACGGCAAGAAACTTTTCGAAGCAGGGAATTCGGCTCTCTGGACGAGGTCATTCAGAAGTTTTGTCTGAATGAACTGCCCCGAATTCAAAAGGCCTGTTTTGGCGTGGCAGGTCCCGTAGTGGACGGGCGCTGCGAGACGACGAATCTTCCCTGGGTTGTTGACGCCGAAGAAATGAAACATCGGTTTTCAATTCAATCTCTGTTTTTGTTGAACGATCTGGAAGCAATGGCCTACGGGACTGGCATTCTGGCTGAACATGAAACCGTCATTCTCAACCCGGGAATTCCCCGTAGTACGGGAAACCGCTGCGTCATTGCAGCCGGTACCGGACTAGGTGAAGCGATCCTTTTCTGGGACGGGACCCGATTCCAGCCTTCGGCCACAGAAGGGGGACACTCAGATTTTGCACCTCGAAATGAAATCGAATGGGAACTACTGAAATTTCTGATGGATCAATATCCCAGAGTCAGTTTTGAAAGAGTGCTTTCAGGACCTGGAATTTTAAACATTTACCGTTTTTTAACACTGCGTCGCGAAGGTGAAGAGCCTTCCTGGCTGAAGGAATCGCTTGAAAAAGAGGATCCTGCCAGCGTCATTTCAAAAGCAGCACTTGAATTGAAATCTGAGCTTTGCATCAAAACGATCGATTTGTTTGTTTCAATTTATGGGGCGGAAGCGGGAAATCTCGCATTAAAGACGATGGCAACGGGGGGTGTCTTTATAGGCGGGGGAATCGGAACAAAAATTTTGAAAAAACTGAGGGAAGGAGAGTTCGTCCGATCCTTTGTCAACAAAGGCCGGATGTCCTCTTTAATAAAGCGCATGCCTCTCAAAGTGATTATCAATGAAAAAACCGCTCTTCTGGGAGCGGCTCATTATGCTGACGACTTCAATTTAGCCAGGGCAATTTGATAAAGCTTTTCATACTCTTTTGCGGAACGATCCCATGAAAAATCCGCCGACATCGCGGTTTGAACCAGATTATTCCAGTTTGGCCTGTCTTGATAATAAGATAAAGCAAGACGGAGTGCCGTCAGGAGAGAATGCGAAGAGGCGGTTTCAAACTGGAAACCATTGGCGGCGTGTCTCATAAGATTTTTCGGTGTGGCATCCATAATGGTATCGGCAAGACCGCCTGTTTTTCTCACTAAAGGAATTGCTCCATAGCGAAGGGCATAGATTTGACTCAATCCGCAGGGCTCGAAAATGGAGGGCATCAGGAAGAGATCTGAACCCGCCATAACACGGTGGGAAAATTTATCATCGAAGGTAAGATGGACAGAAAGTTTATCTCGACATTTCTCGCTCGCTTTCTTGAATTGAGCTTCCAGTTCCGGTTCACCGACTCCCAAAACGACCATTTGAAGGTTAAGCGAGGTCAGTTCCTCGATCACTTCAAGTACCAGAGCCATTCCTTTTTGATGGGTAAGTCTTGAAACAATTCCGATCAAGAGAACATCCTTTTCCGGAAATTTGCATTTTCGTTGAAGGGAATTTTTACAAACCCTCTTCCCTTCCATCGATTTGGGGCTATAGCCACGGCTGAGCGATCGATCATTCGCCGGGTTCCATTTCTGATAATCCGCCCCGTTCAAGATCCCGTACAAATCGTCCTGGCGCTGGCGGATGAGGCCCTCCAGGCCGCATCCGAATTCGGGTTCCAGTATTTCCTTGCTATAAGTCGGACTGACGGTATTCAATAGATCCGCAAAAACAATCCCGGACTTGAGAAAATTAATCTTCCCGTAAAATTCCAATGTGTCGGAAGTAAAGTACGATTCCGGAAGTCCCAGAATGGGGAATACAGATTTTTGAAAAACACCCTGGAAAGCAAGGTTATGGATGGTAAAAAGCGTGCCCGTCATAAGATAAAAGGGATCCCTGGCAAGGTCCGCCTTCCGGTACGCCAGTGCAAGCGCCGTCTGCCAATCGTTGAAATGAAGGATGTCGGGATGCCAGTTTTGAAGTTTGGGAACTTCCAGAAGGGCCTTGCAGAATAGCGCAAAAGCCTCCGGATTGTCGGGATAGTCTTTTCCATTTTCCTGGTATGGCGCATCACGCCGTGAAAAAAAGGGCGTTGAGAGAAAGTAGACTTCAAGGGAACTGTTCGGCAGCATTCCGTTCCAGAGCGTTATCCGATGATTTTTTTCTCCCATCGGTACGGTAAACTCTTTTAATCTTTTGAGCCCCCATTCAACCTCTGAAATCATGCCATATTTCGGCATGATGATTTTCACATCGTGTCCCAGACGTTCGAGAGCAGGCGGAAGGGAACCTGCCACATCAGCCAGTCCGCCCGTCTTGGCAAATGGCTCCACTTCCGAAGCCGCAAATAAAACTCTCATCTTTTTTTTGACCCCTCGCGCGACAAGATCATTATTTTTGCCTTTCCCTTCTGTCACAAAAAGGGGGATGATCCGCAGAGTCATTGCGGACCTATCCCCCTACCGACACCCTCTCCCATTTCGGATTAAGGCGTTATGCTTTCACCTTTCGTCGCGGTCCTGTCAGGAAAAAGGTCCATACCACAAAACCCACTCATAGCATATTCCCTTTTCCCACGCAAAGGATATCATGAACCCCTTCTTTCAATATAGAGCTTTATTTTCTTTACGCAAAAATATCCCGGAACAAATATCATTGCGGCAAACAATAGACCGTAGAAAGGGGCGAGAGGATCATTTTTTCCAAAAAAATAGACATAACTGTCAATCACAATTGTGTAAAAAAGCAATATCTTGATCTTTAGCCACATGGTTAAGCCTCAAACTATCCCCGGTACCGGGAGAGAACCGGTCGAATCTCAATCCGGCCTCAAACAAGATTCGTTTACCCGGTCACGATTATTCCGCCTTTCTGTAGACACGATCATGCTCTCGTACCATATCCCTTACCTTGACACCGACAGTCTGACCTGTTTCGGCGGTTTCAATATTTTGATGTTCAATTTCAATGGACTCTACCACCTGTTCAAAGTCCGTCGTGTGTCCTTTGATATGAATTGTATCCCCCACACGGAGATAACCGGTATCCAGCTCAATGATGGCGACATTGGAATGATTATAATAGTGAACCACTTTTCCAATTAAGACTCCCGTTGACGCGGGTATTGGAAATCCGTTGCCCGGTAAAGCCGTGGTCACGGTCACGATCGTTTCTTCAATGATGGCCACCGGTCGCGCGGCAGAAACAGGCTTGTTTTTGGTCGCGGATGGCTTGACTGGCTTCACGATCGTTTTTTTCTTTTGGGTCGTTGGTGCGGTCTTTTTCCGGGTCGCAGGTTTTTTCGCCTTTTGCTTTGGAGCAGCCTTTCGCGCCTTTTTCGCCGTGGTCACCTTTTTTGCCGCCTTCCCGACCGCTTTCTTTTTTCGGGCAGTCGTTGTCACCTTTTTCCTGGCGGCCGGCTTTTTCTTGACCTTCTTTGCAGATTTTGATTTAGCTTTCATGACAACCCCTCCTTTATGATTGATATTGTAATGCCCGCTCGATTCGATGTTGATCGAACCACCAGGCCCATACGGGAAATAACCAGGTCATTAAAGTGCCCATTGCAATCGCGGTTGTGCTGGGCGGCGGGGGAGCAAAGAGACTTCCCGCATAGCCAAAAATGAGAAAAAGGGCGAAACTCCAGAACCCGTATTTTCCGATCCTGTCTTGAGGTGCAGTCACACGAAGATAAATCATCATGCCGGTTAGAAAAAGAAAGTTTTCGAGGAGAAAAGTAAGGGTCACATGATTCCAGAGTCCACCTCCGACTAAAATCGCGCTTCCCGGGTAGAGCGGGAGGTCAGGTCGATGCACGATGGCATCCAGCAGCCAGTGGCTGACGACTCCGATCCAGATCCAGAGCGTTCCGGAAATGTAACGGGTGACACTGAAATAAAATCCCGCAAAAAGTGAGGCCCAGACGAGGGTGGCGAGAAGGCTGTGAGAATAGGGATAGTCGAAAAAATCCAGCGGAGTCACAGCCGTGTTTCCTGGATCAATCCTGACATGTTCCCAGCCGAACAAGAGAAATATCGGCCAAATCAGATCCAAAAAAATGGGTGCCGCGATCAGAAGTCCCAGAGAGGTTTTCGGTGCAAACTTTTTGGCAGCCAAACCCACGGCATAATGACCTATAAACATGATAGGCACGCTCCTCTCCGATCCGCTTTTGTCCAAAACGAATTATAATCAAAATGACTTTATAGAGCAATATCAGGCAAATCAAGTCTATTCTCATGGACCGTTGTCAAGAGGTTTTTAATCCAGTTGAATCCTGGGAGTTTCCAAACCGAGAATGGGACATTCTCCACGACCGAAAGGAAGAAGATATACGGTCATTTCCTTCAAGAATCGATTCACTTCGATGCCCATCCATTTCTTTCCATGAAACGGTTTAAGCTGAACCGACGCCGCCTTCCAGAGTTTTTCTGCTGAATTTCTTTCTCGAATGTGGAGTTTTAAAAGCATCGCCGTAATCTGAATGAGTCCTTGAATGAATTGGGCCGGTTCTGCTTCGGGGGCATGCCTGATCCAGAGACCTTCCCACGATTCATGGGCTTCCCAAAAATAAAATCGGTTAAAAAGATCTACCCCTTGAAGGTAGATTTCCAGCGTCTCCCATTGTTCCGGGGACCAATTGAGCGGGCTTGATAATCGGCCCGTATTGTAGCTGTGACCTTTTGGATCACGTGTGGGGTGGGGATATAGCCCGGGGACAAATCGGTACGCCGGAAGAGAGCGATTCGATGCATACCAGGGAAGATGCGTCTGATCAGGAGGCTCAGGAATAGGAAAAACAGATCCCATAAACAGATTTTGGCTTTCGATATAAAACTCTATTTGGCGGTATAACCTCCATCGATCACCAGTTCACTCCCCGTGACGAACTTGGCCTCTTCGGACGCGAGATAGAGTATCCCGTAAGCGATATCATCCGCTTCACCGATATGACCAAGCGGATGCAGGTCATCGGCAAATTTCCGGGTTTCTTCCACATTGCCCTTGGACTTGAAGAAATTCTCCACCATGGGAGTCCAAATGAATCCGGGATGAACAGAGTTGACACGAATTTTATTCTTGGCGTAAAGCAGAGCATCCGTTTTTGACATCAGCCTGACAGCCCCTTTCGAGGCATGGTAAGGTGGAACGTCTGCCCCCCCGACAAGCCCGTAAATGGAGGAGAGATTGACGATACTCCCCCCTCCTTTTTTCATAAAGGGAATTGCATGTTTGGTACAAAAGAAAACGCCTTTCACATTGACGGCCATTACCCTGTCCCATTCTTCCGAGGTCACTTCGTGGGTGGGTTTATCTGTTCCTGAAATACCGGCATTATTGACCAGAATATCGATTTTTCCAAAGGCTTTTTGAATTTCCGAGAAAGTTTTCTTGACCTCATTTTCATTCGAAACGTCTAATAACCAGAACTTCGCAACGCCTTTGGCTCGATCAATTTCTTCGACAACCTTTAAACCCTCTTTTTCCAGAACGTCTGTTACTGCAACTTTGGCCCCTTCTTTTGCAAGAAGCAGAGCCGTGGCACGCCCTATGCCCAGCGACCCTCCTGTCACAATCGCCGTCTTCCCTTCCACTCGTTTCATTTCAGCACCTTTCCAAATTTCTCAAAAATGGTTTGAATCCAGGATTTCTTAATTGCCTGCCTCTATCTCTTAAAATGAGCAATATCGGTACCAATTGAAATCGTTCCAGCATGGGAATCTGCTGAAGGTCATTTATACACATAAAAACAATGAGTTTAAGGCCTGGATTCCAATTGCAGCACTCAATGGATTTCTTTTTACTTTAAAGTGTTCTCTGAAAATGTCCTGTTCATTTGACAGAAAAACAGGAACGGGTGTCGTTTCAATTGAAATGTTTGAAATTATCAGCTCCTCCACTCTGTCTAAGTATTTAGCCAGGGTAAGGGCTTGGCTGTACAGGTCATCATCGAAGCACCCGCCTCAAAACCTTTCAACGGGCCAGAATTTGAGCCCATTTCATCCACCGTAAATCCAGTGGTTTTGGCACCGAGGACATTTTCAAAAGAGGCGTTGAAACAATCTCCCCATTGACCAGGCCAATCAGGTTTCCCCGCTTTCCCTCCATCAAAGATTCTACCGCAGCCACCCCCATGCGGGTTGCCAGGAGCCGGTCGAATGCGCTCGGCGAACCGCCCCTCTGGACATGACCCAGCGTGGTGACTCGGAGTTCAAATCCGATGCGCTGATGATGTTCCTTGAAATAGGCCGCAATTTCGGCCGCTTTGAAGCGTACTCCTTCCGCAACGACCGCAATCGCATGGGCTTTTCCCCGATCGTAAGCCGCACGAAGTTCGGATGCAATCACTTCCGGTTCGAACGGAACTTCCGGAATGGCGACCACTTCGGCGCCTCCCGCAATGCCGATCATCAGGGCCAGATATCCACAGTTCCTTCCCATCACTTCCACGAGAAAGGCCCTATTGTGAGATGACGCCGTGGTTTTAATTCGATCGACCGCCTCCAACGCGGTATTGATCGCCGTATCGACGCCAATAGAGATGTCGCACCCCGGCAGATCATTATCAATGGTTGACGCTACGCCAACCACAGGAAACCCCTCGCGCGAAAGCGCCAGGGCGCCCTGCTGCGATCCGTTTCCTCCAATGACGACCAGCGCTTCCACTTCATTCTTTTCGAGAACGTTCAGCGCTTTTCGCCGGCCCGAATCCGTTTCAAATTCCGGACAACGGGCACTTCCCAGAATGGTCCCGCCCCTTTCGATAATTCCACCCACGTCCCGGTCCCCGAGGTGTCTTAACTCCCCCTTGATCAAACCCGAAAATCCATGGCAAAATCCGACAACTTCTATCCCCTCAGCCGCTGAAATTCGGGTCACCGCACGGATCGCGGCATTCATTCCCGGAGAATCCCCACCGCTTGTCAGAATGCCAATTTTTTTCATCGTCGAATTATTCCCTGTGATATGTCGGCAATAGAGGCATCATGATTTAAATCCTATGGATTCTTCAAAAGAAAGAAGCGACTGGTTTCGACGCAGAAACAACCGGTCAAGGAGAATCTTGTCCACAAACCATCTTTTTGACATCAAGTATCTGGAAGTGATAGCGGTGATCCACCCAGGGAACTGTTCTGTCGCCTGACCTCGTTCTCCGAACCGATGCAGAATTTTTGAATCATAAGATGCCAGCGATGCCTGATTGTAGTCTCCATTGGATTCAATAATCGTTTCCGCCGCAAAAAGCGCGGACTCAATGGCCGGCCGGATTCCCTCCCCGCTCTCCGCATAAGCCAGTCCGGCGGAATCGCCAATGAGCAATACGCCGTCTCCGGAAAGGTCACGATGCGAATGGGAATTCAGAATATAGGAATGTCCCTTGAAGACATATTCCTTGTCCTGCGGAATCTTCTTGGTTTGCTTCAACTGAAGAAGAAAATTTTCCATATGACGAGAAAAGTTCGACCGGTCTTCCCTTCCCAGCCCGACATTTAAATAAGCTCCCTTCTTAAAACACCATCCGTAACCCTTTAAATCATCTGAAAAATAGAGCTCGGGACTCTCGGAATGAATGGCGTAATCCCCGTCTTTTTCCGGATCAATGAAGAATTCAGCCTCCTGGGCAATGACGACCTCTTTGTGATCGTCCCGCTCTTTCCCAAGGTATCGTGCGACGGGACAGTGATGTCCTCCCGCTCCGATCAGGAGCGGAGTCTTGATTCGGCCATTGATGATCCAGTCGGATCCTTCCCGACGAATATCATGAACCGACTCACCCAGGCAAAGCTCTGCGTTGGACCGATGCAATAAATATTCGTCAAATTCATATCGGCGAATGCCGTAACTGACTGCATAAGGATACTGAATTTCAACCGGAGAACCACTCATCGACGAAACCTGAAAACCGGTAATCGCCTGAAACACTCTCTGTTGACGATACGCTTCCCGATCCAGTGCCAGGAGTTCCACGACAGCGGGTGTAATCCACCCCGCGCAAACTTTATCGCGCGGAAAAACAGCCCGATCCATCAGAACGACCTGAAAGCCTGCCTTTTTCAGGCGCCACGCGGCGGTGGACCCGGCAGGTCCACCGCCAACAATTACAGCATCTCGCGCATCCATGAATGTTCCCGTTCTCCGGCATTCAACCGGTAGAGGTGTTCTCTGGACCAGGGAATTTCGTTGTAACGTCCGCGAGTAAAAAGGATCTGGAACAATTGAAGGGTTCCAGTTCGGAAGGAGACGAGTGAGCCGGCAAGATAGAACCGCCAGGCTCTCATGAAAGTCTCATCAAACAGGTTGGAAACTTCTTTCGACGCGCCTTCATAACGAGCGAGCCAATGTTCCAGAGTTTTGGCATAATGAAGGCGGAGATTTTCGATATCCAAAACAGAAAAATCCTGCGGTTCAAATATATCCATCATTTCTCTCAGCGTCGGGGGGTATCCTCCTGGAAATATCCTCCGCTCAATCCAGCCCCCAATCGGACCCGCAACATTACGACCTATTGAATGAATCAAGCCCCGACCGGTGGAAAGAAGTACTTTGTCGATGATCGTTCCCAATTGACGGTAATTTTCTCTGCCGACATGCTCCAGCATCCCGATGGAAACGAAGGCATCGCATTGTCCCTTGATATTTCGATAGTCGTCCTCGATAAACTCGACCTGGTGGCTCATCCTCTCATTTTCGGCACGTTGACGTGCGTAAGTGATCTGTTCATGAGAAATATTGTATGCTTGGACTTTCACACCGTAATGGCGGGCCATATGCAATGCCAGCCCACCCCAGCCGCATCCGGCTTCGATGACGGTATCACCCGGCTTGAGCAGAAGTTTACGGCAGACATGATCCATTTTAGCCACCTGGGCATCCTCAAGTGTCATTTCCGGATCCGGGAAGTAGCCCGAGGTATAGTTCATATTCTTGTCCAGCCAAAGACGGTAAAAGGAATTTCCAATATCATAATGGTGATGAATATTCTCCCGGGATTTTTCCAGACTATTCGAGATCCGATACAGGCTCCGCGGGAGAAATCCCTCTGCTTTGTAACTGGAAAGGGCACGATAAATAATTTCCAGGAACGAAACAAGATCGCCCTCTACTTCCAGTCTTCGGGTACTATAAGCATCCCCGAAATAGAGCTCGGGATCCGCAAATACCCGGAATGCCATCGCTGGATCATGGAAGGTCACGGTACCAAGAGGGTAACATCCTTTGGGAACAATTGAACTTCCGTCCCAAAAGAGAACACGGATAGGAGGGTTATTGATTCGGTTCAAAAGTTTTTGAACAAGCCATTTCGCAAGCGAAAGAGAGAGTCGACCGGCGCGATTCTTCCCTTTTAATAAAGCCGGCATGGGTTTATCGGGGTTGTTCCCGGAGTGACCCCTTATCCACCGACCAGAAACTCCGTTCATTTTCCATTCTCCAAAAATAAGTCGGGTTGTGGAAATGCCTATAAGTTAATTATCTAATATCTCTTCAAATAAAAACAATGAATTTCCCGTACGCCGATTCAATCCCGGAGTGCGAGTCTAGTATTCCTGCGGTCCTCTCACCGGACACCGTTTCAATGAATGCAACAATAAGCGATCATGGCCGGTGCAGAATCTCCACCAATCGGGTCATGACCACTACCGCATCCGGTTGATGTTGCTGAGAATATACGGATATTAAATTTCGAAGCATTCTTTCCAAAATCGCTCTGTTTCCAGTAACTTGCAAATAGTTTTCCCGGTATCCGTATCCGGAATTTGTCAGAAAAACAATGCATTCTTCTTTTGTAACGAGCTTTCCTCCATTAAAGGGATCGATGAAAAGAGATTCCCCTTCACCGGTATATGTCACGATAAAATGGCCCGGCATGCCAACCGGGTAAAAGGGTAAATTCAATCGCCTGGCAATCAATACGAGCAACAATGAAAGTGTGATCGGTAAACCTGTCTTTCTGTCCATGACTGCAGGAAGATAGCTGTTATCGGGGTCATGGTAATTTTCACGATTTCCGGTAAACCCCAGTTTTTGGAAAAAGGTGTTGAGTACGATCTGATATTTCTTTTTTCCTGAACGATCTCTTTTTAATGCCTGTGAAATGTCGTCTGCCCATTGATTCAAGATGAGTCGATAGCTCTCGCTGTTCAAATGGGGGAAAGCGTATGTGGAAATGAGAAAAGCGCCTTCCTCCAAATTGACCTCGTTAGGTTCGGAACAAAACACGATCCACTTTCTGTTCAGTACATCGATTCGGATGTTTTCCAAAAGAGAAGCGGCTTCCTTCTGAATCTTAAGATCGGCGTGGGACAAAGCCTCTATCAAGAACGGCAACATGTCTGAGTGTAACTCGATTAATCGTCTTTTGATCAAACTCAGATTCCGGTCGTCGGTTTCTGAAAGGAGGGAAATGAGCGCTTTGATTTCGGTTTCAATCGGATTCATTTTGATTTCATGTTGGCCCGAAGACGGGTCACAATGGATCGAAATTTTATTTCATGCTGGTCCTGAAGTGCGGAGGCACGCGCCCGGAGTTCAGCTCTTTTCGGTAACTTGTCCTGTTTCAAGGCAAAGCTGATAAAGTTATCGTCGTTTTCAGTTTTGACTGTGAAAACCTTATTGGCGAACACTTTGGAAAGCCGGCCCAGGTAAGTCTGCATTTGGGACTCGCTTTTTAAAAGGTTTACGACAAGGACTCCCTTATCTCGCAATGACTGAAAGCAATGCGTATAGAATCGCTTGCTGCTCAAGTTTCGAGGCAGACCGTAGGCATCATAGCCGTCAACCATAATCACATCGGCGCTCTCCTGACACCTTTCCATGTACTCCGCTCCGTCTGCATGAACAACATCGAAGCGGTCGTCGTCCGAAGGAATTTCAAAATCGTCTCGAAGTGCGATGACTTCTTTCTCTATTTCGACTGTTGTGATCCTGCAATCTGGAAAATATCGAAAACAGTACTTGGATAACGACCCGCCGCCAAGTCCAACAATGAGGATACGGCGTGGAATGGGGAACAACAGGAGGAATCCCATCATCGTTTGAGTGTAACCCAATTCCAGCTCGAACGGGGCATTTTTGCGCATGGTGCTCTGCAGCGTCGAGGCAGTGAACTGAATCGATTTTACTTCATCATCTTCGTAAATGAGTGGCCTGGACGTCATGCTCTCTCTCCGCACTCTTTCAACTGGAACAACCCCTGAAATACCGTCCGTACCTGGTGAATATCTTCATTTCCGGATTAACGATTCCTCTTTTCTCGTTCCTGATGATGAAAATGCCTTCGAACCTTCGCGGCAATTTGACGGTGGGTCATTTTGTCAATGGTTTCCAATGCGACAATCCGGCTTTCCATCTTCTCTTTTACGAGGAGTTTTTTCAGCGCAGTCTTGGCCTCTCCCGGACCAAAAATGAAAATGGACTCCGCGTCACCGATCGAGGCAGCAACCGCACCATAGTATATATTAAGATGCCCGGTATATTTTCTCTGGCGCCGATTGTCTGCGGGTACCTGCTGTGATTCAAAAGGCATGACGGCACGTACACCTCCGGAGCGGCCCGGTTGTTTCTCAACATGGGATATCACCAGCCCCATCTCCTCTCCTTTATCCGAAATCGTAACGACAATCGCTTTTCTCTGGTCGATCCATAATCCCACCTTTGTTCGCATTCAATTCTCCCTGGTTTCCCGAAATCGTGGTTTAAATTAGAGACTCTTTTGGAATTTGCAGTTAGAGTATAGAAATGATATCGATCCCTTTTCAAGGAAATTCATAGTCCAAAATTAGAAGATGATCTCTTCAAATAATACGGCTATAATTTCAATTTTATTGTCCGACCCTTTTTCCCGGTTTAAGGCGATTCGAATGAAAGCTATGGTAATCCAAAATCGGTCTCCAATCGAAAACAGACCCCTTCAGCTCGTCGAATTACCGAACCCCGTGCCGGGAGCAGGCGAAGTCCTGGTCCGGGTTGAGGTGTGTGGCATTTGTCGAACGGACCTCCATGTGATCGAAGGGGAACTGCCTGCCTGCTCTTCAACTCTCGTCCCAGGTCATCAGATTGTCGGTCATATTGCCGGACTGGGCCCCGATGCGACTCGATTCAGACAGGAAGACCGGGTGGGTATCGCCTGGCTGAACCGATCTTGCGGCATCTGTCCCTATTGCAGAAAAAAACAGGAAAATCTTTGCGATAATCCCCGTTTCACTGGATACCATGTCAATGGCGGTTATGCAGAATACGTCGTGGCTCCGGAAGCGTTTATTTATCCCCTGCCTCCTGCGCTCTCTTCGACGGAATGTGCTCCCCTCCTCTGTGCGGGCATCATCGGATATCGTGCTTATACCCGATCTGAAATCAAAAGAGGGGAACGATTAGGTCTATACGGGTTTGGTGCTTCGGCCCACGTGGTAATACAGATAGCCCAATATTATGGATGCGAAGTCTACGTTTCAACGCGTGGTGAAAAACATCGCGAATTGGCCTCTCGACTCGGGGCGACCTGGGTCGGAGACGCACAAGAAACCCCGCCTCAAAAATTGAATGGCGCCATAGTCTTTGCTCCGGCGGGCGAGCTCGTTCCCTTTGCACTCAGTTCATTGGACAAGGGAGGGACCTTGGCGCTCGCAGGCATTTATATGAGCCAGATCCCGCCTTTGGACTATGAAAGACACCTCTTTCTTGAAAAAAAACTCTGCAGTGTGACTGCCAATACGAGGGAAGACGGAGAGGCTCTTTTTCAACTTGCCAAAGAAGTGCCGATTAAAGTTCATACGGAACTTTTTCCGCTGGAACAAGCAAATGAGGCGCTATATCAGCTCAAGTGCGATGGCATTCAGGGCGCCGGAGTTCTCAGAGTTCGGTAAAGCCAGATCTCCGAGTGACCGAATTGAGCTGTTTTCAATATGCGGCATAGCTTTGGTCAACTCCAAGCGGCGGCTCGCGACCTCCGATAGAAGAACCTCTTGACCCCTTCGACTGCAAATAGATAAAGAAATACCATTCCCCCAAGAATTCCAAAAAATGAAATGGACAGTGGCTGAAATCCAAGATATCCAGCGACGGGAAGATACGGCAGGGCGACAGCAAGCGCAACCACCGACAGGGAGGTGGTTGTAAGCAGCAGGCTCGGGTGACTTGAGAACATATTCCGCCGGGTACGAATTACAAAGATCACCAACACCTGGGTAGCAAGCGATTCAACAAACCAGCCGGTATGAAAAAGTGCCTCATTCGCATGAAAAATTGTGAGCATGACATAAAATGTCATAAAATCGAATATTGAGCTTACTGGCCCGACCCACATCATGAAGTTTCGGATAAAACCCATGTCCCACTCCCTGGGGAGTGCCAGGTCCTCATCATCTACGTTGTCCATGGGAATGGGAAATTCAGAGATGTCGTAGAGCATATTGTTCAGGAGGATCTGAGTCGGCAGCATGGGAAGAAAGGGCAAAAACAATGTGGCCGAAGCCATGCTAAACATGTTTCCGAAGTTGGAACTTGTCCCCATCATAATGTACTTAAGAACATTTTGGAAAGTACGTCGTCCTTCGCGAATCCCTTTAAACAGCACACCCAAATCTTGTTCGAGCATCACCATGTCGGCCGCCTGTTTTGCAACATCTACCGCGGTATCCACCGATATACCCACATCTGCAGACTGCAGGGAAGGGGCATCGTTGATGCCATCTCCCAGGAAACCCACCACATGTCCTCGCCTCTTCAAGGCGAGAATAATGCGATTTTTCTGAGCCGGATTGACCCTGCAAAACAGCCTTACACTCTCGACTCGCGCGAGCAAGGCATCATCGTTCAAATTTTGAATTTCGGTTCCGGTAAGGACACCTGTAACCGGAATGCCGATCTCCTTGCAAACATGGCGCGTCACCAGTTCGTTGTCGCCGGTGAGAATCTTGATATTGACTTTTGATTTCTCCAGATCGGCAACGGCTTGTATCGCACTGGTCTTGGGGGGATCAAGAAAAGCCGCAAACCCTGCGAAGACAAGCTCGGTTTCGTCACTGACAATGGCATGGGGATGGTCAAGCGGTACCGGGCGCCAGGCTATGCCCAGTACCCGATACCCTTCCTTGCTCAATTCTTCAAAAAGATTTCCGATCTTCTTTCGGGCTCCGGCTTCCAGTTCAATCAGGAACCCCTGTTTGTCTTCGTATGTGACACAGAGGCGGAGAATATCCTCGGGAGCGCCTTTTACTGTCAGCATGCGCACGCCGTTGCCCTGAACCAAGACCGAGATCCGGCGTCGTTCAAAATCAAAAGGAACCTCATCGATTTTCTCCCACTGGCTTACACTAACTTCCTGATGCATCAGGATGGCCTCATCGAGCGGGTTTTTGAGGCCGGTTTCGAAATAACTATTAAGATAAGCCAGCTCAAGAACGCGATGACTATTTTGTCCGGAATGATCAACGTGCCGTTCGAGCCGAATGCGCGCCTCCGTAAGTGTGCCGGTTTTGTCCGTGCACAACACATCCATTGCTCCCAGGTCCTGGATCGCTGCCAGTCGTTTGACAATGACCTGTATAGAGGCCATTCGCAAAGCACCTCGGGCCAAAGTAACGGACACAATCATCGGAAGCAGTTCCGGAGTAAGGCCTACGGCAAGAGCCACGGCAAACAGGAAGGTTTCCAGAAGAGGCCGGTGAAATAGGGCAGTAACAAGCAGAACGAAAAGGACCAATAATAAAGTCAGACGTAGAATCAGGACGCCGAACTCTCTCGTTCCACGGTCGAAAGCGGTCGGCGGTGGTTTGGTCAGCAAGGACTCGGCAATTTGGCCTAAAGTTGTAGCGGTCCCGGTGCGACATACGATTACTCTGGCAACGCCACTGATTACGGACGTCCCCATCAACACGGTATTCGAGGAAGCATCAACGACAGCTTCAACGGACGGCAAATCGCCGCATTGCTTTTCCACGGGAAACGGTTCCCCGGTGAGCAAAGCCTGATTGACGAACAGGTCCTTGGCTTCAATAATTCGGCCATCGGCAGGCACAAGATCACCTGCGGAGAGAACCAACACATCGCCTTCCACCAATTCCGTGATCGGAATTTTTTTTTGGATGCCTTGTCGTGTGACTGTAGCACGCACCGTAACCTGTTCCATCAGGCGTTCAGCCGCTCGGCCAGCCCGGTGCTCCTGCACAAAATCAAAGGTCACGCTCATGAGGATGATCCCGGAAATGATCAGGAAACTGGCTGTATCGCCAGTCAACGCGGAAACACCACTTGCCAAAAACAGCAAGATTACCAATGGATTCCGGAAGCGAGAAAGAAACTCGACGACAAGCGCACGACGCCGTTTAGGGCGCAACCGATTTGGCCCGTTAGTTCGCAGACGAAATGCGGCCTGCGCATCACTGAGTCCATTCAAGTCGGTGTCGAGCGCTTCGATCAATTGGGAAAGAGGCTGCCCCATATCCGATGCTATCTTCATTAGCTCGATCTTGGGAAATAAGGGGAAACGGGTGCAAGAGATTTGGATTTATAGAAACGTAACTTTACCGATCAATACCGATCGAAAGACAATTTGTTCATTCAAGAGGATCCATCCTTCATTGCGACTGTTTTTCTGAAACTTCGACGAAACTGGCCTGAGGACCCTTTTCACCTGATTCTTCCACAAATTGCACTTCCTCCCCTATTTTTAAGCGGTCAAACTCGGCATTTAGAAGACTATTTCGATGGAAATAAAAGGTTCGCCCGTCTTCCGAATCCAAAAAACCGTATCCCTTCAAAGAAAATAATTGGGTGATCCGCCCAGGCAAAGTGAGGTTCTCATGGGTTTTCACAATACCGCGCTGACGCCGGGCAAATTGCTCTAAATTGCGCCGGGCGGCGTCAAATGCATCTCGAATGGCCACATAGACATCTTCGTTGGCCTTTTGCGTGATGACTAATTCCTTACCAGGTACCGTGATATCAATTCTTACTTCGTACAAAATCCCCTTATGATGATGCCGGTGGGGCGCTTCCACTACCACCCGGCAGCCGGTAATCTTATCGTAAAGAGAATCAAGCCCGGCAGCCTTTTCCCGTATATCCATCTCCGCCGCTTCCGAAAGTGACATGTTTCGAACTGTAAGCTGTAATGGCATATTCATGCGAAAGCCTCCTCATTTTTGTTCAATCAATATGTCCCGGTTATGAACGATGCGCCTGAGAAAAACCACATGTTGCCTTTGATTTACATCGTGGGAACTTGATTCCTTCCTTTCTCTGCTTCTTCAAATTTCTCCATCTTTTCTAAACACGGAACACAGTAACGAACTACCGGGTCGACCGTGAGGCGTTTTGACGGAATTTTGGTTCCACAGCTTTCACAGAGGCCATATTTCCCTTCTTCGAGCCGGCGAAATGCGTCCGAAATGTTCTTATAATTCAGGTACCGCCTCTCCAGAATTTTTCGATCAAATCCTTCGCTCATCTCTTGCGACGCCAAATCTCCGAAATCCATTGGACGATCTAATTTATTGATCAGAGAAGGATCCATTTCTCTCCCCAGCTCCTTTTCAATTTCGATCATCTCCTTTTCCCGTAACCCATGGAGCCTTTTGTGCAATGTTTGTTGACGCTTTGAGGTCATCGTGTTTTTCATTTCTCCTCCCAATAAGTAATCTGCTAATACATTCCACCCATTTCTCCCCCCATCCCCGGTGACAGCATTGCCCCTGTTTTTTCTTCAGGCACTTCAACAATCAGAACTTCAGTCGTTAACATGAGGCTGGAAACGGAAGCGGCGTTTTGCAATGCGCTCCGGGTCACTTTGGACGGGTCGATAATACCCGATGCCACCATGTCAACATATTGTCCTGTTGCAGCATTAAATCCATAGTTTCCTTTTCCGTTCTTGACATGATCCACCACCGTCGAGCTTTCATATCCCGCATTGAGAATAATCTGCCGTATCGGCTCTTCCAGAGCTCTTCTCACAATGCTGACACCCCACTGTTGGTCTCCCTCAAGTTTGAGTTTTTCCAAAGCTGAAATACACCGGACAAGCGCCACACCCCCTCCCGGAACGATTCCTTCCTCAACTGCGGCTTTGGTTGCGTGAAGGGCGTCTTCCACCCGGGCTTTCTTTTCCTTCATTTCCGTCTCAGTAGTCGCCCCGACTTTAATTACGGCGATCCCACCTATTATTTTGGCAAGACGCTCCTGAAGCTTTTCACGGTCATAATCCGAAACAGTCTCCTCAATCTGGGCTTTAATCTGTTTAACCCTGGCTTCAATCTGCGCAGGATTGCCCGCGCCTTCTACGAGTGTCGTACTCTCTTTGGTCACGGTAATTCTTTTTGCCTTTCCAAGGTCCGTCAATTTTACATTTTCCAGTTTCAATCCAAGATCTTCAGAAATGACCTTGCCTCCTGTCAGCACGGCAATGTCTTCCAGAGTTTCCTTTCTCCGGTCTCCAAAACCTGGCGATTTGACCGCCGCGCATTTGAGGCTCCCTCTTAATTTATTGACCACAAGTGTTGCCAGAGCTTCTCCCTCGACTTCTTCAGCAATGATCAGGAAAGGTCTGCCCATTTGGGAAATTTGTTCTAAAATAGGAACCAGGTCACTCATCGAACTGATCTTTTTCTCACTATTCAGGACAAAAGCGTCTTCTAGAACAGTCTCCATTCTTTCCGCATCGGTAAGAAAATAGGACGAAATATACCCCCGGTCAAATTGCATTCCTTCAACCACATCAAGGGAGGTGGTCATACTCTTGGCCTCTTCAACTGTAATGACACCATCTTTTCCAACTTTCTCCATGGCATCAGAAATTAAATCTCCAATGGTTTTGTCATTATTGGCGGAGATGGACCCGATCTGGGCGATCTCTTTCTTGGTCTTGCACGGTTTGCTGATTTTCTTAAGCTCTTCCACAATGAGTTCAACCGCATGATTAATTCCCCGTTTGATCTCCATGCTATTGGCTCCGGATGCGGTATGTTTCAGCCCTTCTCTGAAAATAGCCTGCGCCAGGACAGTAGCGGTTGTGGTCCCGTCACCGGCCACGTCGCTGGTTTTGCTGGCCACCTCTCTGACCAGTTGAGCACCCATGTTTTCATAGGGGTCTTTAAGCTCTATTTCTTTGGCCACAGTGACCCCGTCGTTACAGATTAAAGGGGCGCCAAATTTCTTTTCAATCATGACGGTTCTCCCTCCAGGGCCCAGGGTGGCTTTGACCGCGTTTGACAATTGGTTTACCCCTCTCAAGACTGAAGCCCTGGCTACTTCACCAAAGAGAATCTGTTTTGGCATGGTTTAACCTCCCATGATACGTCCTGATAAAATTCCGTAGACTCAGAAACTTCGCCACAAATTAAACAACGCCATTCCGGGAAACTGAATTTACCAGTGCCATCTCTTAAATCAAGGAACTCTTCTAAAATCATCTGGCCTTCGCATCTTACACCTTTCTGTCTATCCTAACCATGATGTACTGCAATACCGATGCCTTTGAAGAAAGGCACCTGTATTCAACCAGGCTTAAAATGCCATTACTCTAAAAAAACAATGTGTTGGCTGTGATAGCGACCAGAAAAAATGTGTCGGGCCTATGAATATTCGTCCTGGCAGCCGGAATTAAACTGTCTAATCAATTTGACAGCAAAACCGGATTCAAAATTATTTTTATTGATATGCCTGAGTATACGTGCTTCTTTAGATTATCCAGTTTTCTAGACACCTCATGGTGTATTGTTTCACTGTCAGGTTGGAATATATTGATATGAAAAAGATAACCAGTCAAAAACACTGCGGTTCCGAAATAACGTTAGAATCCAAGTTAGAATTTCTAAAGCACCCGGAAAACTATCCAGACGACCCGGGCAAAATAGAAATTGTGGAGACACATATGTCGTGGGTGTTCCTGACGAAAGGTCATGCCTACAAGTTAAAAAAACCGGTTAGATATGAGTTTCTTGACTTCAGCACCGTCGACGCACGGCATCACAATTGCGAGGAAGAATTAAGGTTGAATCGTCGTTTGGCGCGCGACGTTTACATCGGGGTATTGGCGCTTACCGCCGATGCAGCGGGCAAATTACACTTCGGCGGGGAATCAACACCCATTGACTGGCTGGTCAAAATGCGTCGCCTTCCTGCGGAAAAAATGCTCGACTATGTTATAAAAACTCGAACCGTCCGCAATAGAGATGTTGCCCGGACAATCTTGATCCTATCTCATTTCTATAAGGGATCTTCTCCCGTCGAGATGAGCCGGTCCGAATACAGACAGAACTTCGAATCAAATATACAGGCAAGTTATCAGGAAATCACATCACCTGCCTATGGGATGCCCGGCGAATTGGCATCAGGCGTCTGCGCGGCACAAATGAAATTTCTGAGGCGAGAAATCGAAATGTTCGACAGGCGCGTTCAAGAAGGAAGAATTGTCGAGGGGCATGGCGATTTGAGACCAGAACACATTTGCCTTGAAACCGAACCCGTCATTATCGATTCCCTGGAGTTTAATCGGGAGTTCAGAATTCTCGATCCGGCGGATGAACTCTCTTTTCTGGCACTGGAATGCGAGGTGCTCGGTGCCCTGCCGCCTTTAATAAACCTTATTTTTAAAACCTATGCCCGGATCACGGGTGACATTCCACCTGAAAAATTAGTCCAATTCTATATGAGTCATCGGGCCAGTCTGAGGGCCAAACTGGCCATATGGCACCTCCGGGAACCTAAAATACAGAATATTTCGAAATGGCTCTCCCAGACACGGAAATATCTCGATCTGGCCGCTGAGCATATTGGAAAAGCGAATGCGTGAGTTTCCTGATCGATTGCATCAGCGGACATAAAGAGAACTGGTTCTCCCTTAACCTCGATGGTCAAGCCTCGAGTAATTCGACAAGGGAACCGCCGGAGTGAATTCTTTTAATGGCTTCGGCAAACAATGCCGCAGCATCCAGAACCACCACTTTATGTTTGAGAAAGGCAGGTTCAAATCTGGAAGGGAGGATCGTGTTTGTTATCACGACCTTCTCCAGATACGAATCTGCGAGAACATGGCTGGCATCACCGACAAATATCCCGTGCGAGGCGGCTGCATAGATTTTTGAAGCCTCCAGCTCATGACTTGCCTTAGCCGCCCGTGCCAGAGTTCCTCCGGTGCTGATTAAATCATCAATGATAATAATCACTCGGCTTCCAATTTCGCCCACAAGTGCTTCACCGCTCACAATCCCTTTACTCCGGAATTTTTCTAGATAAGCAATGGATACTGTTTTGTCCAGAACTTCGCTTAGCACCTTTCTGAACTGCTCAGCACGCTTGATACCTCCCACATCCGGCGACATCACAACGACTTCGGCATCCTTCACCAGCGGGGCGAAATACTGGACGAACAGCTTCCTTGCCTCCAAGTGGTCTGATTGGCAACGAAAGGCATTCTGATAGGCCGCGAGATTGTGAACATCCAGGGTGACGACATGATCTGTTCCTACCGCTTCAAGGAGAGTGCTGATGTAGCGAGTTGTCACAGGATCACGGGACTGGGATTTTTGATCCTTCCGCGAATATCCCAAATATGGGACAACAGCAGTGACTTTCCCGGCAGAAGAGTCTCTGATAGCACCTATGAAAAATAGAAGCCTGCAGAGCTTATCATTGACGCTCTGGGACTGATCACTGTGAAGAGACTGGATAACAAAGACGTCTTGACCCCGCACATTAACGAGCGGCCGGGACTTATGTTCTCCATCTTCAAACTCCCGTTCTTCATGCTCGCTCAAGGGGATACCAAGATGCGCACTGACCTTTTCTCCAAAGGCACGGCTCGACTTGAGAGCAAATAAAGTGATCTTTTCAATGCCCATCGTAAGTTTCCATCACTATGCCTGTCAGAATGAATCGCGTTTCTGAGTGTCTTTTAACACAGTAAAAAATAAGAATCAAATAGATCCTCCTCGATGCTTACCCATTCCCCTTCTAAATTGAAAATGAAATGACTGTTTGTGTTGATTCCCCTTTTTCTTCTTTGTTACTCTGAAAAAGGGATCGAATCCCGTTGGAAACAAAATACCCTATTGAAACAGAATTTCAAGATTCAAAAAAATACTTCAGAGATCTGAATTTGTCATTCCGGCCCTTATTTAAATACCGGGAAAAGGAGCTTCCATAAAAGAGAAGATATCGGAAGAAAAAGTCACCATCAATATAGCTGATATTTCCCTTGAGGGATCGCTCTGGCTCCCACAGGAAACAAAAGGAGTCGTCCTTTTTTCTCATGGGAGTGGAAGCAGCCGCTTCAGCCCCCGGAACAATTTTGTAGCCAAACTCCTCCGTCAATCGGGAATTGGGACTCTTTTATTCGATCTTTTAACGGAGGAGGAGGATATCGCCTATCGAAACCGATTTAATATTTCTCTGTTAACCGAACGTCTGATCGGGGCCACCTATTGGGTCACAAAACGGCAAAGGCCGAAGCCATTTTCCATCGGGTATTTTGGAGCAAGCACTGGTGCTGCGGCAGCTCTCGAAGCAGCGGCAAAACTTCCTGTGGAAATCAGAGCCGTTGTGTCCCGGGGTGGACGGCCCGATCTGGCAATGGAATTGCTCCCTTTTGTAAAAGCACCCTCCCTCTTTATTGTGGGAAGCCTGGACGATCAAGTGATCGACCTTAACCGGGTGGCCTATGATCAGCTCTCCTGTAAAAAAGAAATGGTCATTGTCCCTGGAGCAACTCATCTTTTCGAAGAGCCTGGGACTTTGGAACAGGTGGCGGAGCTGGCCACCCAATGGTTTACCCACTATTTGATCTAGAATCACGATGGGTTCGGGATTTTTCTAAAGATAATTTTTCCAAAACAAACTTGTACCCAATTTGTTGCTTTTGAATTTTGAAGATGCTTAAATGTCGCTTAAATCTAGCATTCACTTATCGCCATAGTCGAAAATCTTTATCCTGCTCCCTCGGATTAAAAGAAAAGGAAACGGAGTCGACCGTGTTAATTGATGTTTAAAAACAGAGAGCATGCGGCCCAACTGCTTGCCCAAAGACTGATCAAATACCGGGGCAAAAACCCTTTGGTGCTCGCCATTCCACGTGGAGCCGTTCCAATGGCCAAGACCATTTCAGATGCACTCGATGGGGAATTGGATATCGTTCTGGTCCACAAATTGCGCGCCCCTAATCAACCTGAGCTGGCAATCGGTTCAATTGATGAAAATGGACATGTTTATATCGGCGCCCATGCGGCCCTGGTCGGAGCCGACGAGTCCTATTTGAAGAAAGAAACCGAAGAACAGCTTAAAATACTCAAACAGCGCAGAAAGCAATATCGACCCGTTCATATTCCGTTCAACCCGACTAATCGGATCATTATTGTCGTAGATGATGGGCTTGCAACGGGTTCAAGCATGATCGCCGCTCTCAGATCGCTTGAGAAAGAAAAACCTGAAAAACTGGTCGCGGCCATGGCTGTGGCCTCTTTTGAAGGACTTCAAAATATAAAAACCTATGCCGACGAAGTGGAATGTCTGTTGGTACCTGAAGAATTTTATTCTGTGGGACAGTTTTTTGAAGATTTTGAACAGGTCACCGACGAAGAGGTGATCCGGATTCTTAACGAAAACCCAGCATGAGGGGTTTAATAATAGTGACGAACACCGAAAATGAGTGAAAGAGCACATGCACTATTATCCGTCGAAGGTTCGGCAGGAAATCCCGGAATATTCCCGATCACATCGGATTTGCCATCGTTCATCTTTAAATCAAATTCGGCGTTGTATACCAGGTCGGGAGTCGCAAAATAATCAATACCGATCCCTCCTTTAAGAGCAAGCGTATCTTTGGGTTCCATTCTGCAGGGTGAACAGGTGGCACTCAGATCATTGCTTTCTTTAAATGAATTGAGATTGATCCCTACGCCCAGCAGTCCATAAGGCAAAAGCGGGCCCCTTGGACCGGGATGAAACTCCATCACAGGAATGATTGAAATGGTTGTTTCCTCGCCATAAATGAAATCCGAAGCATTATTCGTGATCGTGTGTTTCTCCCATTCAATATGTAATCCGGCAGAAAACCTGTTCGTCAGCCCGTAAGTGACTGTTCCGTTGAAGAGAGGGCCTGCTTCTCCCTGGGTTTCATCAGAGAGTTTTTGCACGTAAATGGAAGGTCCAAGCCTCAATCCGACTCCCCAACTTCCTTCAGTCCCTGCCGCAAAGACCATTGAAGCCATGCACATTAGAATCAGAGCCAGACAGCCTGTAATAATGCAAGTCGAAGAATCAACTATTCTATCCGTATTCAATTTAGTTTACGCCAACGACATATTTTCGGCTTCTCGAGGGGAATGGGGAAGTCTGCTGTTTTCGGTGTGCCTGAATGATGGGATCCGTCACATCCCCGCAATTAAGACAGTGCCACCCATAAAAGGTCATTTTTCCCGTATCGTCCCTCAGGTCCAGAAACTGCTCTTCAATCATCTGTCCTTGGCATCTTGAACATTGCATCGAAATGACTCCTTCTCAAAATTTCTATCATGATTGAACTCATTGATGAAAAGAGATTTCTTGTTTCAATTATGAATTATTGCAAGTCAAATGCCAGTACCTGAAATTGAAAATCATTCCGGACCCCGGGAATAAAACTTTCCTGTTTAATTACAAACTCTTATCGAAAAACAACTCAAAAAGAAACGGGTCACATTCCGATTGTTTATCGAGCGGTGAAAGAGACAAACTGTAAAAATATTTTGACAATGCTTCGCACATACGATCCAAAATCATTGAAAGCATTGAAAGTTTAAGAATGGGGGTGTGATTAGACACTTAAACAGCGTCAAAAGCGGGGACCGGCTTGTTGATACCGCGCCCTCTTTTAACAGGAGCAAGTCCTTCCTGCCAGGCGCGCTTTTCATGATCGAAAGGACCATGACTGAAGCAGGGTGATCTTGCCCTTTTTTAGTGAGGGGAAGGATTTTGCGTTCGACGAATACTTAATCGTCTGAAGTTGTTTTGTCCATCCATGTTTTTTTGTTCTGCCGCCTTACGGTACCACTTTAAGGCCTCCGCTTCATCTTTAGCTACCCCGTAGCCATTTTCAAGAAACAAACCGAGCATGACCTGCCCATTGGGGTCACCCTGCTCTGCTGATTTGCGAAGCCACTTCACCGCTTCAACTTTATCCTTGTCCACGCCGAGTCCTTTTGCGTACATCAATCCGAGAAAATATTGTCCAACAGGATCTCCCTGAGAGGCTGCTTTTAGGTACCATTTCGCGGCTTCGGCTTCATTCTTGACTGCCCCCAGGCCACTGCGATACATCCCGGCGAGAATGACAGCTCCCTTATTGTTTCCCTGCTCTGCTGATTTGCGAAGCCACTTCACGGCTTCAGCATCGTCTTTAGGTACACCGAGGCCATCATGATACATATTTGCCAGGTTCACTTGCCCATTGGGGTCACCCTGCTCTGCTGATTTGCGAAACCACTTCACCGCCGCGGTATCATCTTTCGCCACACCCAGGCCATGATGATACATGACGCCAAGATTAAATTGCGCACCGGAGTGACCCTGATCGGCAGCCTTTCCATACCACTTCATCGCTTCAGCCTCATTTTTAACAACCCCAAGGCCATTTTGATACATCCCCGCGAGGATAACAGCTCCCTTAATATTTCCCTGCTCTGCTGACTTGCGAAGCCACTTCACCGCTTCAGCATCGTCTTTGGCCACCCCGAGACCATTGTGATACATGAGGGCGAGGTTAAATTGCCCATCGGAGGTACCCTGGTCGGCTGACTTGCGAAGCCACTTCACCGCTTCGGCTTCGTCTTTGGTGATTCCAAGACCTTGAGAATACATGACGCCGAGATTAAATTGCGCACCCGGGTTACCCTGATCAGCCGCCTTGCGATACCACCTCACCGCCTCGGCCGCATCTTTGGTCACTCCGAGGCCACTTTGAAACATTAAACCAAGATTAAATTGGCCATCGGAATTACCCTGCTCAGCTGCTTTGCGATACCACTTGGCCGCCTCAGCCTCATCTTTATCCACACCGAGACCATGATGATACATGGCGCCCAGGTCAAATTGCACTTTCGGGTCACCTTGCGCGGTTGCTTTACGATACCACCGCATCGCTTCGGAATCATTCTTGGCCACCCCAAGGCCATTATGATACATGATGCCAAGGTTCATTTGCCCATAGGGATTACCCTGGGCAGCTACCTTTCGGTACCAATTGACCGCCTCGGCATCATCTTTAGCAACCCCTAATCCATTGTGATACATGACGCCCAGATTAAATTCCGCACTGGGAGTACCCTGATCCGCCGCCTTGCGATACCACTTGACCGCTTCCGCATCATCCTTGGCCACTCCGAGGCCATTATGATACATGACGCCGAGGTTAAATTGCCCGATGGCAACACCCTGCTCTGCTGCTTTGCGATACCACTTGACCGCTTCGGCCTCGTCCTTCGTTATACCAAGACCTTGAGAATACATTGCGCCAAGATAAACTTGCCCATTGGGGTCACCTTGCTCAGCAGCTTTGCGAAACCACTTCACCGCTTCAGTATCGCTCTTTTCAACTTCCGCGCCGAGTTGATAAATTTTCCCCAGCAAAACCTGCGATTCAGAATCTCCATTCAGGGCATTATTCGAAATAGTTTTTAAAAGTCCTCGATTGCTATCCCAAAATTTACCCATCTCCCTGCGGAATTCCCATAAAATGGGATTATTCCTCCAATTCCATAAGCGGTTGCTGGAAAAAATAAAATCATTAATATGAACAGGCACATAATTCCAATTCAATTTATTATAAACGACCAATACTCCCACCATTTGAATAAAAACAGACCCGATAAAGAAGAGGTAGAATCCTGTCCAGACGAGAGATTTGTAAGAATATTTGCTCAATAGGGGAATTGACAGGAGCAGTAACATGGGTTGTATCTCTGAAAGATATCGAGGCCCAAAACTGTCACCTCCCCACCAATATTTGTATTTTGAATACAAGGTAATCTGTAATAAGACAAAAATAAATAACACACTAAAAAACGACAAATGAGTATGTTTGTCTCGGACAGCCTTGTAAAAACCAAAAACACCCAAAATGGCCAGTGGAAAATAGATGAAAAGCCCTCTGCCGGGGCTCAACAACAGGCCAGAAAATCCTTCCCAAAAAGAACCCGTAAAAGGCTGAAGATAAAGCTCGGCTCCCCTTATATTTCCCAGGGCAATCAAATTGTAGCCGGCTAACACCACACCAATGATAGCTGGCAGCCACGTATAGGAAAGAATAAAGCGAGGTTGCTTTAAAACCATCCAGACATAAAGTGGCAGAACGAAGAGCAAGTTGGTGGGTCGAATGGCAACAGCCACTCCGCAGGCTAATCCGAAAAAGGTGGCTTTTAAAATTGAAGGTTGTTTGAATTGGTAAACAGCCAAAAGGCTGGCCAGAAGTATAAATAAATTACCCGGACCATGCTGCCAGAGTCCTTGCGAGGAGATTGCCCATGCTTCGGTGGCAAAAGCATACGCGAGACTCAATATGAAAGCCAATCCCCGTGAGGCGTTTAATTGAAGGGCCAAAAGAAAAAATAAGGAAACGGATAGCGCTGTAATGACGGATGCTGATATTTTTTGTGCTATTTTTGCAAAATTAAACCAATCTGCAACAGTCCGGTGATGGTTGTCATAGAAGTGGACCGGAAGAAAATAGAAAGGTGAAAGTAAAATGCCTGTTGCCACAGGATAAGCAGGCAGGAATCCAAATTTTGTTTCTTGAAAAAAATATTGACTCTCCACGATGTGAGCATTTGAAAAGTACTGATGGAAATCATCCATCACGATGTTTCCTTTGATGTTCAAAACAATAGGAATTAACGAGACGGGAACGGTATCAAAGTTCTGAAACCGGTAACTTACATTATAAATAAGCAGAGCTATGAAAAAGAGAATGAAAACGGGGTTATATTTTAATTTGGACATATATTACCGTGCCTACCTATTCCCAGCTTTTTGTTTATGTCATTTCAGGTCAAACTTTCTTTCAAGTTTCTCTATAAACCGATCCGCCCCTAGAGGTCTCCACGTCCTCTCATGTTTATTGACGTGCCGAGTCTATTGTCGATGCGCCTCCCGAATCGCTCGAGTCAATCCGTCACTCGCCTTCGGGTCGCGATCAAATCGACACGATTCGGCATCAAACAATAGGCCCAAATCTCCACGTTCAATTTCCTGTTCCACTTCGAAATGAGTCTTACATAGGTCTGGTAATTATCATCAGAGAAAAATTTCTGCTGACGACGATTCCCTATTTGGGTGACATGGCGCGGTTAGCCTTGGGCAATCACTTTTGCAATCCCGGGCTTCGATCAAAATACCTATACTATAGTTGAAAATCAATAACTAAGTATGGATGTCCCTATAAATAGGAGATGACACCGACGTGACCATCCGCTCGATACTGAGGCTGCCTTACAACGACATCTCTGCCCGGATTCGATCGTAGATGACGTCCCGCCAGAGCTTCCGCTCCCGTGGCGTCGAGCCTTTACTTTTTGCAAGGCATTTTTTTGAAAAATCCACCTCCAGTATCTTGTCTTCCAATACACGCTTCAATTGTTGGACTTCCTTTCGAAGAGAAACGTCACGGGAATTAATGGGTGGGGGATCTTCTGATTCGGTAGGATTGAGATTATCACGCCATGGATACAATAATAGGCGATGTACACCAGGCTTCTCGGAAAGTTCCGATTGGTCGCTCTTTTTTAGGCGACCTTCTTATTATAAGGAAGGTGTGAGAAAACCTTGGTTTCTGGATCTGTTCCAAGGGAGCGCTCACTATCTTTTCGAGCGTCATCGGTAAGCAGGGCCCATATACTTAGGCCAGTCATGCCTACTGCTCCGAACAAGGCAAAAATCCCATATTCAAAAAAACCGTTGATTGGAGTCATCAGGGACCTCGTGGGTAATTAATTGAGGTTGGGAACGATTCAAATTGATGATGAACAGATAGTGTATATTAGAATGATAAATATTGGATAAAGCAGGAGTAAAGTTTTATGAAGATTGTATAAAGGAATGGTAAAGAAAGCGTGCTACAAGTCCTTCCTGTTGTGCAAATTGATTTAAAACCAAATCGCTGCGTCTATCTGTCAGGATTTCTCAGACATTCCTGCTTTCTCCCAGAGGGTTCTTCCATTGTGCTCTCAGATCTAACATCCAATAATCAAAATGATTTGTTTCTAACGATTAGAAAGGTATATATTCAAATTACGAATATTAAGTGTTGTAAGGGAAATAGATTGTAGATGTCTACCTTTCAATTTCCATTATTTATTTTTAGAAAACTTTTTTGGGAAAAGGACTCAATTGAACCCCCCAAAAATTCCATTTGATGAAACTCAACGATTAGAGGCCTTGGAAAATATTAAGATCCTTGATACCGATCCGGAAGAAAGGTTTGACCGAATCACAAGACTGGCTGCCAACTTTTATGATATGCCGATCTCTGTCCTTACTTTGGTTGACGCTAACCGTCAGTGGTTCAAATCCAGTTACGGACTTAAAATAAATGAAACTACCCGCGATATTTCATTTTGCGGACACACAATCCTTTCCGACAAGTTTTTCATTATTCCTGATGCTTTATTAGATCCCCGATTTTTAGATAATCCTCTTGTTACACATGAACCATTTATTCGATTTTATGCCGGGATTTCCTTAAGAAATGAAGAGGGTTATAAGATTGGATCACTCGCCATCATTGATCGCCGCCCCAGAAATCTTCAAGAGGAAAATCTATTATCTTTGACCGACCTAGCTAAGATCGCAGAAACAGAATTGAATTCGGCGATTTTCTCCAAACACCTTATTGAACGGGGAAACCTCTTGGATGCCATTGTTGATTCCTGTCCCGAGTGCATAAAACTGGTTGATTCCGAAGGGACATTAGTCAATATAAACTTGATAGGAGCAAGAATGATGGGGGCTGATTCCCTTGATCAACTTATAGGTAAAAGTATTTATCCACTGGTTGTTCCAAAGGATTCTGAAGCATTTAAATCATTCGTGAAAAATGTCGTTCAGGGAAAGACCGGCACTCTAGAATTCGAAATTAAAAATCTTAAAGGAAGGACACTCTTCTTAGAAACGCACGGGGTTCCTTTCCGAAATCATAAAAATGAAATTGCAGGCGTCCTTGGAGTCACTCGTGATATTACCGGAAAGAAAAGATTAGAAGAAGAGTTACGTAAGTCGATGACTTTGGAGTCCCTGGGTCTTTTAGCCGGAGGAATTGCTCATGATTTCAACAATATTCTTACAGGAGTTCTAGGAAATATCTCCCTGGCCAAGTCCCTCATTGATTCAAAAGATCAGCTCATGAGCAGGTTAAACGATGCTGAAAAAGCGTCCATGCGCGCCTCTGACCTAGCTCAACAACTCCTCACTTTTGCCAAGGGTGGAGCTCCAATCAAAAGGGTTATTCCAATTCGGAGGGTTATAGAGCATTCAGTCCAGTTTTTCCTGAAAGGGTCCAATATCCAATCCCAGCTTTTCTTTCAAGAGGGTCTTTGGCCAGTGGAAGCCGATGAAGGACAGATTAGCCAGGTCTTTCAAAATCTCATCATAAATGCTCAACAAGCAATGCCCGCTGGTGGAACGATTAGAGTAGAAGTTAAGAACCTGGAAATCGAAGAAGATGGCGGAGGTCAAATCCTTCCGTTTAGAAAGGGTAATTATATCGAAATCTCGATCCAAGACCAAGGGCCAGGCATTTCGAAGGATCACCTTTCGAAGATTTTCGATCCCTATTTTACGACCAAGGAAAAAGGGACAGGGTTAGGTCTATCTATTTCTTATTCAATCATCGACAGGCATAAGGGTTATATCACCGCAGAATCTACTCTCGGAGCTGGCACCACTTTTTTTGTCTTCCTTCCCGCCCTTTCTCAGTCTATTATCCCTCAAGAAATAAAAGAAGAGGAGGCGATGAGTCGTGGAAAAGGGAGAGTCCTTGTCATGGACGATGAAGAAGGCGTCCTGAATGTCGCCCGAGAGACTCTCAAGCATCTTGGTTATGTGGTTGAACTAGCCAAGAGCGGAACTGAGGCAGTGAAAATGTATAGAAACGCGAGAAGTACCAGCCACCCCTTTGATATCGTCATTGTCGACCTGACAGTACCAGGAGATATTGGTGGAGTGGAGACGCTCCGAAGGCTAAAGGAGATTGATTCTCAGGTGAAAGTTATTGTATCAAGCGGTTATTCCAATAGCCCGGCATTGGCCGAATTTAAATCCTTTGGCTTTTCCGAATGTCTCAGGAAACCGTTTCGAGCTTTTGAGGTAAGCGAAGCGGTTAAGAGTGTATTGAAAGCTGGAAGATTAGAAAATTAAATAGTCTATTGTAATATCTAAGTCAAATCAATTTGGGTCAATTTGGGTTTTCAAGTGGTAACTTTCATTATCTGTATTCCCAATAACTTGAATGTTATCATCGCTATCGGTTATTTTCCCATCTTGGCTCCACTCATTTATGGAACGTTTTGGGGTTATAAGTAGAAGAAAACAACGCAAAATTAGACGCTGTAAATCATTGAAAAAATGGAGCGGGAAACGAGATTTGAACTCGCGACCCTTGCCTTGGCAAGGCGATTTTTTCTATTTGCTTATGCGCTTCAGTATATTTTCGGCTACAATCTGGTGACAATTTCTCTGAAATCTGGAAATATATTTCAGAGAAACTTCCTGGTGTTAGCAGGTTGGACGATTTAGAAATTTTCACACCTTATATCCTAACTATACGTAATCCTCAGTGCTAAACATCAATTTAACGCTTTAAGAATGAAATTCTTATCCTTGACACTATACTATACCCCCCTATATTATATATTTGAAACCACAGGAGGAAGATATGGCCCATACGATCCGACAAAAGACCAAGCTATTGAACCGAGTGCGTCGTATCCGGGGACAGATTGAAGCGGTAGAACGTGCCCTGAAAGATGAAAAGGAATGCACCGACGTGCTCCATGGCATTGCAGCTGCTCGCGGGGCAATTAATGGTCTCATGGCTGAAGTCCTTGAAGACCATATTCGAAATCATGTCGCAGATCCCGCAAGTGACCCTGACACCAAACGAGCAAAAGGCGCTGAAGACCTAATCGACGTTGTCCGCTCTTATCTAAAATAACGAAAGGAAATGCGTAGTGCCTTCACTCGACAAACCTGCTTCTTTTTCGAATGTATCTGGAAAGAAACAATCCCGGCCGCCAGTTCAGTTACCGGAGCCCCCCTGCTGTGATGGAAATAATCACGACAATGGACAAAGTCTCAATTGGTCCATCGAGAGGATGGAATTAGTACGGATTGTATCCGTTGCTCTTTCCGCTGCAGCCGTTTGGTTCCACTTTTGGGATCCGATAGGTAAAGTAAACGTCATCGGAATGGCAGGATTAATTCTTGGGGGTTGGCCGATCTTCAAGAGTGCATTTAAGAATATGGCAGCGCGGCGTATGACCATGGAATTATCCATGACCATTGCGATCGTTTCCGCCGCAGCCATTTCAGAATTCTTTACGGCCCTTGTGATCACATTGTTCGTGTTGATCGCTGAGGTTCTAGAGGAAATGACAGTTTCTCGAGGGCGTCGAGCCATCCGTAACCTGTTGGAAGTTCTGCCCAATTCGGTATCAGTTCGTCGTGAGGGAGAAGTGCGGGATATTAATGCCGATGAACTTGAAGTGGGGGATGCGGTGCTGGTAAGTCCCGGAGGAAACATTCCGATTGACGGAAAGGTTATTGGCGGATTTTCGTACGTGGATCAGTCGCGGATCACAGGCGAATCGATGCCTCTTGAAAAAACTTCCGGGACAACAGTCTATGCCGGTTCGATAAACCAATCCGGTCTTTTAGAGATTCGTGCCGAGCGGATTGGCAGGGATACCAGCTACGGCAAGATCATTCAAGCGGTAGAAGAGGCCGAACAGTCGCGAGCTCCGGTGCAGCGTTTGGCGGATCAACTTGCTGGCTATCTGGTTTACTTCGCGCTCGGCGCTGCCACTCTGACTTTTGTTATTACACAAAATATCTATTCAACCATATCGGTGGTTATTGTTGCTGGAGCCTGTGGTATTGCTGCTGGCACGCCTCTTGCCATTCTGGGTGGAATTGGCCGTGCAGCACGGCTCGGCTCCATTATTAAAGGGGGACTTTATCTTGAACTGTTGGGCAGGGTCGATACGGTTGTGCTCGACAAAACAGGTACCCTCACTTTCGGTCAACCGAAAGTTCAGAGTGTCATTCCTTCTCCCGGCATAGATCCCCTACAGGTTATTGAAGTTGCGGCGGGAGCCGAATCCCGTTCAGAACACCCCCTTGGAAAAGCTATTGTTAGGTATGCTCGGGAATCAGGCTGTTCAATCAAAGAACCCGACGAGTTCACCTACACGCCGGGCCGGGGAATCGCAGCAATTTTTGAGGGGAAAACTGTTTTGGTGGGGGGGCGAAAGCTCATGTTGGATCACGAAATTCATATTCCGAAAGTTCCGGTGTCAGGACTGGAGGATTCAGAGGTATTCGTGGCCCGGGGAAAACAATTTTATGGGGTGATCACAATTTCCGATACAGTTCGGCCCGAAGCCCAAAGGGCAATCCAGGAAATCACTCGAATGAGAATCCGAACCATTCTCTTGACCGGAGATAGTCGACCGGTGGCCCAGGCTGTGGCCCGGCAGCTCGACATCAAGGAGGCGGAGGCCGACTTGTTGCCGGAAGATAAACTCGACCGTATTAAAAGCCTGATCAAGAACGGCTACGTCGTTGCAATGCTGGGTGATGGTATCAACGACGCGCCGGCGTTGGCCGAGGCAAGCGTAGGCGTTGCCATGGGCTCAGGCACAGACATTGCGCGCGAAAGTGCCGATGTGGTTCTTATCGGCAATGATTTCATGAAATTCACCAAGACCTTGGTGATTGCCAGACAGACCCGGGAAATTATTTGGCAAAATTTCGCCGGCACTATCATCGTTGATCTGCTGGGTATAGGCTTGGCAGCTTTTGGGTTTCTTAACCCATTGTTTGCTGCATTCATTCATGTTTCTTCGGAGTTAGTTTTTATCCTTAACTCAGCCAGACTATTGCAGGAGGAGTCTGACAAAAACATAAAAAAATAGCGAATTTTTTGGTAATCCTCTTGAGGTGATTAAAACATAACGCCTTTTCCAATCCATTTTCCCCAATATACCAGAAGAAATTTTCAGAGAAAAATGGTCAATCCGGGATTTATGAAGCAACTCTTCAATGATCAAATCTTCCGTTGCAAGACATAACAAAAATTAGTGTCCATGTGGATCAGGTGTCTTCGAGGATTCGGATGGCTTTTCCGATCCTTTTTTCGAGGGTTGCTTTTCCTTTTGGGGCACCATTATGTCCATCTTCGGACCCATTTCCATCATGGATTCGAGATGATCCCGCTGTTCAGGAGTTAAATGCGCCTTAATCTGCTGCGTCAGAAGAATATGGCTCATCTCCATCTCCGCCATGGCATCATGTTTTTCCTTAAGTTTTTCTTTTGCTTTTGCAACATCGATTGGATTACCCATGAGAATTTCCTTTAACTCCACCCCGGACATCTGAATTTTGCTAAACAGAGGAATAGCCTCCTTTTGATGTTTGATCTTTTCCTGCTGTATTATTTTTTTCTGCTCAGAAGTCAGATCCAGACTATTCATGGCTTTCATCATCAACATCATACCCATCATGTCATGTTCCATCCCCATTCCATGCATTCCCATCATCCCACCCATGTCCCCACCGCCCATCATTCCCTCTTCCATCATCCCTTTTCCCTCTTTACCACTGTCTTTCATCTGGCCAAACGCGGTCAATGGAACAATCATTAAAAATGAAACCAGTATGATTTTTATCAGCTTGTTATCCATTTTTTTCTCCTTATGATTTAATAAAATTCTCTGGGTTTCTTTCAAACCTCTCTTTGCAGGAAACAGAACAAAAATAATACGTTTTTCCTTTATAGTTGCCTGTCCCTGCCGCCTTTTTCTCGTCAACCTGCATACCACAAACCACATCTTTTGCCATTTCTTCTCACCTCCCTCCGATTTAACTCGCGACATGGTTCCGCTTTGAAATGCCTCAAACTCTTACCATTTCTTCAACCACATCTCCCAGATCGAGATCAGGATTTGTTCCGGACATTATATCTAATCCGTTTATTAAGAACTTATCACTTCTTTTTTTAGGCGTCTTCCTTCCAAAGGTCTGGAATACATCGGATTATTTGAGGCTAAAAATTATTTCAAGTAGTTAACCTTCAAATTTTTGCGCCTCTCAATCTCAAGGCATTACCCACCACGGATACCGAGCTAAGACTCATTGCGGCAGCCGCGAAAATCGGACTGAGTAAAATCCCCATAAAGGGATAAAGAATTCCTGCGGCAACCGGCACTCCAAGAGCGTTATAGACAAATGCGAAAAAGAGATTTTGTTTGATATTGCGAAGCGTCGCTCTGCTCAAAAGCCTCGCCCGAAGAATCCCCCGGAGATCTCCCTTCACGAGTGTTACGCCAGCACTTTCCATAGCCACATCGGTCCCGGTTCCCATGGCGATGCCCACCTGGGCCTGGGCAAGGGCTGGCGCATCATTAATCCCATCGCCTGCCATCGCAACCATTCGACCTTGTTTCTGGAATCTTTTGACCACTTCGACTTTTTGATCAGGCAGAACTTCCGCAATAACCTCATCAATGCCGAGTTTTTTAGCGACCACTTCAGCCGTGCTACGGCTATCCCCTGTCACCATGATGACCTTGATCCTTTCGCGGTGGAGCTGTCGAATAACTTCCGGGGTCGTCTCCTTGATTGGGTCCGAGACTCCCAGGAGACCCACGGCTCTTTTGTCAACTGCTACAAACATGACGGTCTGACCCTCACCTCGCATCGCTTCTGCCTTTGCAGAGAGCTCTCCTGGATTGATATTCAACTCATCGAGAAGCTTGTGGTTGCCTAGCGCCACGTCATGGCCGTCCACTTTTCCTGTGACCCCTTTGCCGGTCATCGACTGAAAGCCCTCTGTATTTCCAGGCTTTACACCCTTATCTAAAGCTCCCTTTACGAGGGCTGCAGCCAGCGGATGTTCGCTTCCCCGTTCGATGCTGGCTGCAAAATAGAGCAATGAAAGTTCTTCAAATCCGCTTGCAAGCACTATCCCGCTAAGTTTTGGTTTTCCCTCGGTCAGCGTTCCCGTTTTGTCGACCACAAGGGTATCCACTTGTTTCAGGATTTCTATGGCTTCAGCGTTTTTGAAGAGCACGCCGACCATCGCTCCCTTTCCGGTGGCGACCATAATGGACATTGGAGTGGCAAGCCCGAGAGCACACGGGCAGGCAATGATCAGAACGGCAACGGCATTGATGAGCGCATAAACAAAACGGGGCTCAGGACCAAACCATCCCCAGATAATAAAGGTGATGACCGCGATAGCCATCACGACTTCGACAAAATAGGCCGCGACGACATCGACAAGTTTCTGAATCGGGGCCCGGCTTCGCTGGGCGTCCGCTACCATTCTCACAATTTGGGCCAACACGGTCTCTGCCCCCACCTTTTCAGCCATGATGATTAAAGCTCCGGTCCCGTTGATCGTGGCGCCGATGACATGATCGCCCTTTTGCTTCTCCACAGGGATCGGCTCCCCGGATATCATCGATTCATCCACGGAACTCAGGCCCTCAATGACTAAGCCATCGACCGGGATCTTCTCGCCTGGGCGCACACGAAGGGAATCTCCCTTTTGAACCTGTTCAAGGGGAATATCGGCCTCCGTGCCATCATTCTTGATGCGACGGGCCGTTTTGGGCGCCAGTCCGAGAAGCGCTTTGATCGCCGCACCGGTTCGACTGCGCGCCCTCAACTCGAGCACCTGCCCGAGGAGTACCAGAGTCACAATGACCGCAGCCGCCTCAAAATAGGTACCGACTTCACCATTCATAGTACGGAATGAAGAAGGAAAGACGTTTGGCAGGATGGCCGCCACCAGACTGTATAGGTAAGCCACTCCTACGCCAAGCCCGATCAGGGTAAACATATTAGGACTCCAGTGGATAACCGAGTTCCATCCGCGTACAAAAAAAGGCCATCCCGCCCAGAGAACGACGGGAGTCGCAAAAATGAGTTCAAACCATTTTAGAATTTCCGGAGAAATGATTCGGTCCAGCTGGAGCCATGGGATCGCACCACGCATTGCGATCATGACCAGGGGAATCGAAAGAATGAGACTGACCCGGAATCGCCGGGTCATATCGATCAGTTCGGAGTTTTCTTCTTCCTCGGCCATGGCGACTTTGGGTTCGAGCACCATACCACAAATCGGACAACTCCCCGGAGCGTCACGGACGATCTCTGGATGCATTGGGCAAACCCACTCGGTGTTTGTCCTTGGGATCACAGGAATTAGCGATTCGAGTGCCATACCACATTTGGGGCAAGCACCTGGTCCTGATTGCTTTACCTCGGGATGCATGGGACAGGTATAAAATATCTCGTTATCCAATCTCATGGTTTATTCCTGATGGTTTTCTTATAGATAGAAATCTCCGTGTCATACCTGCGATCACCGGCGGTACAATCACCCACTGAAGGACCGGTGTCAGTCCGCTTCCGATCCAGGGAAGCCGGGGCATCAAGGGCGAATATCCCCATGCGCTTCGGATATCGACATTGATCCATTCGCTGAGTAGCGTATAGCCAAGCCCGAGTAGCGTAAATCCCGCAAGATTCGAAAAATGAAAGCTCAAAATCCAACCACGGCCTTCCGTAAACCAGCTCACAACCCAATAAGCGACCAGAATAATGAAAAGGTCTCCGAAAGTGCAATGGAGGCGTGAGATGAGAATTTGCTGATAAGTTTTTCTTTGAATATCGTTATAGAGAGGACTCTGAACAATCTCCCAGAAAAAATTGAGAAAGAAAGAGAAAAAAACCAATGGAACTTCAGGAAAAAAGGAAAGTTTACGCAAGGTTTTCATTTTATGCCTGGCCTCCCTGAAATATATAATTCCAATTAAATTATAGGTTTATAAACCTGGTAAAAATCAAGCAATATCAATTCTAAGTAAGCGTTAAAGATTTCCTCTTCAGCGGGAATGACAACCTTACGTACGAATAAATCTTTTCTGAACCCCCTTTTCTTAAATAGGCTTTTCAATGTTCATTTTGATGAACTTGTCCCTCCTGAGGGACCTTGAGAACCTGAGGATTGATTCCTGTTCCGAATTCATAAACGAGTCGGGCGCCGCGATCCGCTCCAAACGTGAGGAGGATAGAAAGGAGTAATAGCCCCAAAAAGAATCCGAAGCGGAATCCCGCCTGCTTCTGTTTTTTGTCGACCCAAAAGAGGTACGCGGAGAGGAGAATACTCACGACGGTCACAGAGACCATCCAATTCCCGTGAATGTGAATGAAATCATGTCCGGGGGCATCATGTCCGCGGGGGTCTGACACGGCAACTTTGTTCATCGCCAGAAAACCTGTTGGAAGTGTCACAACAGCCAGAATCGTTCCAAGATAGAGCATCCGGGAAGCGACGTCATGATATTTTGCCCGCCAGATAAGAGCCAATCCTTCCATGGCAAGTGCCCCCAAAAAGAAAGCGACCGGAAAGTGGACAAACATCGGATGAATATTTTGAATAGATGAGATTCCGGGAAGCAATGACTCCATATTCTTTTCTCCTTTTTGTAAATCATATTTTTCCGTTCACATTCCTGCAAAAGGCTTTTCTTTGAAGACAATACACTGGGAGCGGGAAACCCATGTCAAACCGAAAAGATCAACGGATTAGAACCAGAAACGCAATCCCGCTTGAATCGCAAAGTTACTCGCATCTCGCCCTTCATTCATGGCAAAATCGGCCGTTTTCCCGAGCAAACGCATGTAGTTGAAATCGAGGTAAGGAGCAAATTCACGAATAACCTCAAAGCGTATTCGGATCCCAGTATCGATATCGCTCAATCCTGCGCCTACTTTTTTGTCATTCATATCCCGGGCATATATGTTTCCACTAAAGTAAAGTTGAGCGATTAATCTCTGGGTCAAAAGAAGGTCATAACGGATATCGGTCCGTGCGCTCAGGTCTCCTTCCGTACTGACAAAAGCCGCAAGGGATGTCTCAAGGAAATACGGAGCCAACCCTTGTACGCTCAACACACCGTAATTTCGTACATTCGGCTCGAAATCTCTGCGGGCTCCGATTTGAAGGTCCCAGTATTCCGCAATATATCGGCTGTATAACGCCTGCACTTCAGCCTCTTCCACATGGTCTCGAGGACTTAACCCCCTTGATTTAAGCCAGAGTTTGTCATAATCCTTTCCGATCCACCCTTCACCATCCCATTGGAGAACATCCCTCCCCTCAACCTTTTCTCCGTAATTGAGATAGGCTTGAAGAAGGGAAAAGGTTTCATCTTCGGCACAATAAGCACGTCCTACAGGTAACAAAACAAATAGAACTGTTGCAATCATCAGAGTGGGAATGAAGCTGGCTATCGGCAGGGTTTCTCGGCTCATTTTGGGCCCTCCATTTTCCCTTTTGCCACGACAACTTTGGTCATCATCCCGGCCTCCTGGTGATAAAGCAAATGACAGTGAAGAACCCATTCCCCCTCGGTATCTCCAGTAATATCGACTGAATATTGCTTTCCCGGGGGAATGTCCACAACATGCTTCAAAGGCGCAAACCCGCCCTGACCATTTTCTATCTGCATCCAGATCCCATGGAGGTGCATGGGATGATGCATCATGGTTTCATTGATAAACGTTATCCGAACCCGCTCTCCATAACTAAGCTTGATGGGATCGGCATCGGAGAATTTCTTGTCATTGATCATCCAGATGTAGCGTCGCATATTCCCGGTCAGTCGAACGGTTTCAACTCGTTTCGGAATACGGGTATCGTACCCGGGCAATATTCCATGGAGATCCCGGTAGGACAAAATTTTGTAACCGCCGCGGTCGTCCATCCTGTTCATCGATTCGTCCATCTGCAT
The DNA here is from genome assembly GCA_016194305.1 of Nitrospirota bacterium. Lineage (NCBI taxonomy): Bacteria > Pseudomonadati > Nitrospirota > Nitrospirota bacterium. The sequence goes on from JACQBW010000001.1 coordinate 76,931, forward strand.
CGTCCCGTGATTCATAGGAACCATTGAACCCATCTCCATGCCTTCGGGTCTCTTCTGGTCCATCCCTTCCATCGAGACATGCTGCATTTTCTGCATTCCAGGCATATCGGCCACCGCAAGAATCGGCCGCGATTGAAGCTTCGGAACCGGCGCGATCATTCCAGTCCGTGGCGCAAGGGTGCCACGTGCATATCCACTCCGATCAATCGACTCAGCAAAGAGGGTATAGGCATGATCTTCTTCGGGAGATACGATAACGTCATAGGTTTCGGCTACTGCAATTCGAAGTTCATCAACCCGGACCGGTTCCAGATTTTGGCCGTCAGCTTGTACCACTTCAAGTTTCAGACCTGGAATCTTCACATCAAAGTAAGTCATCGCTGAGCCATTGATGAATCGGAGGCGAATCCGTTCGCCTGGCTTATAGAGGGCTGTCCAATTCTGGTCCGGGATCTTCCCGTTTAGCAAAAATGTATAGGTATAACCCGTTACGTCGGAAATGTCGGTTGGATCCATGCGCATACGTCCCCAGGTGAGTCGTTCCTTGAAGACATTCCAAAATTCCCCGGAAGTTTTGGCTGCTCCGACATCGTGAAAGAGGTCTAGAAGGGTTCGTCGCTGAAAGTTGTAATAGTCGCTCTGCTTCTTTAATTTTGCCATAATCTGATGGGGATCTTCGTCTGTCCAATCTGAGAGAAAAACGACGTACTCCTGATCAGATTGCAGCGCTTCCTTCTTAGCCGGATCAATAATGATCGGGGCATAAAATCCCATCTGTGTTTGTGTCTCGGAGTGACTGTGGTACCAGTATGTTCCACTTTGTTTCACGGTAAAGCGGTAGGTGAAGGTCTCTCCCGGTCGGATGCCTTCGAAGCTGATTCCCGGAACTCCGTCCATATTGGAAGGAAGCAGAATACCGTGCCAATGAATTGAGGTGATTTGATCCAGTTTATTCGTCACATTTATGGCAACCTCTTCTCCTTCCCTCCACCGAAGAAGGGGGCCTGGAATAGACCCGTTGATCGTGAAAGCCATTTTTTCATGGCCCGTTATGTTCATAGCCTGTTTCTCTATGACCAGGTTGTACGTCTTGGCCTGTATTGGATTCACCATGAATATCACAATTAATACCGCTAAACCGATAAATCTAATTCGTAACATTTACTTTTCTCCTCATCTCCCATTTTTTGAAACTCAAAAGACTAATGCAAAATAACTGCAATTTCTAATTTCGGAATATTCCTCGACCTTTTTAGCTCAATAAAAGCAAGAAATTGAAGTATATGAGAAAAAATGGGCTCTTTTTAAACTAAAAGAAGGAGATATTTTGAAATATCTCTTTGAGAATGGACTTTAAATAAGAAAGGAGTGTGTTGAAGTGTATATAGGAACAGAGTGATGTATTGGAGGATGTAAAAGACTGCCATCGACAAAGAATGGAACCCTTTCCGGAGTGGATATCATGTTTCGTGAAATTCCGGATGACATTTTTGAGAAGTCAGGAGCCAGGCGCAGAACAGTGAGCTGAAAAAAAGAACCGATATGACTTACTCTGCCGTCATCAAGAAGCGCCTGATTACAATCATCATCAGATTGGGAAGAGATCCCGGAAGAAACGCGTTCTGAAGTTTCACAGTTCATGGCGGCTTTTTCCGTAATCATGGATATTGGAAAAAGACACGCGTAGCTATTTCCGACAAAGGCGGTGACTATCGCAATGACAAGAAGATAAACTGTGAACCATTTAAATTTGAATGAATTGTTCATGCTCATAAATAAACATTTATTTAAATTTTTGTCAAACAGTAAAGTATTATTTAATTGCTCAGAAAACACGAAGGGTTGTGTGGCTCTCTATCGATTAAGACTGATAACCTTCAATGTTTTCAAAATTGGGACTTCTAGTCCGAGCATAAATACAAAACCTAACTTACGTTATAGGACTTGCAGATAAACTTGCGTTGCGTGTTCTACACCGCATAGTGTGTGCATTAGGAAGGTACATACTATTTAATTATGACGGTAGAATCCCTATTATAAAATATCCCGTTTTTTCTCTTCAAATTCTTCTTTTGAAATTTCCCCGCGGGCATACCGCTTCTTCAAGATTTCCAGAGCGGACTCTGCAGCCCTGATGGATTCACCTCCCACAGTTCTCTGGATCGCCCAAATGACCAGGAGGACAATCCCTGCAATCAAAACAATCCAAAAAATCATTCCGAAGATCATCCAGATCCCCGTTCCTCCACCTATCATTCCATAAGACATCATTGCATATCCTCCTTTCTTTTAAATTTTCTCCCTTGCCAGAGTAAGTAAATGGCCGGAATAACAAATAGAGTTAGAATGGTTGTCGAAACCATTCCACCAACCATGGGAACGGCAATTCTTTTCATCACGTCGGCACCCGTCCCATGACTCCACAGAATTGGAAGGAGCCCCGCAATAATGGCTGTTGCCGTCATGACAATTGGCCGCACTCGTTTTACGGCGCCTTCCACGATTCCCTCTACGATTTCATCCTTACTGCCCAAGATTCCTTTTTCCTGCCTGTTCTTTAAAGCCTGTTCCAGATAAACAATCATAATGACCCCAATTTCGGCGGCTACGCCGGCCAGGGCGATAAACCCAACCCAGACGGCAACACTCAGGTTATATTGTAAATGGAAGAGATTCAAAATAGAGAGTAAAATTACTCCGCCGATGAGTGAAAAAGGGACCGTTAAGAGAACCAAAAGGGACCGGCTTACTGAATTAAAATTAAGATAGAGAAGAACAAAGGTCACGAGTAAGGTCATCGGAATAATGATTTTAAACCGCTCTTTGGCTCTTTGAAGGTACTGATAAGAGCCGACCCAGCCTAAGGTGGTTTCTTTCAAATTGATATTCTGAGCGATTTTTGCTTTAGCTTCGTCAACATAACCGCCCAGATCACGTCCGGCCACGTCAACATAGACAATTCCTGCAAGTGAACCATTTTCATCTTTAATCATCGGTGGCCCTGTCGATATGGAAATATCCGCCAATTGAGACATGGGAATCTGAGTTCCGGACGAAGTCGGAACCAATACTCTACCTAACTTATTTAGATTATCTCTGAATTCCTGCGGGTATCTGACGTTCACCGTATACCTTTCCCTTCCCGAGATAATGGTGGTGATATTTGCGCCTCCAATCGCCGACTCGATCATTTCTTCGATATCTGCCACTGAGAGGTCATACCGGGCCGCTTTCTGGCGGTCGATTTTAAAATCAACGTAATATCCTCCGCTGACCCGTTCCGAAAAGGCACTCCTTGTTCCAGGAATCTTCCCCAGTAACTCTTCTACCTCTTTTCCTACTCGGTCGATTTCATCAAGATTCCTGCTGTAGATCTTAATTCCCACGGCGCTTCTTACCCCGGTGGCCAACATTTCCGTCCGAGTTTGTATCGGCATCCACCATATATTGGGTACTCCTGGGAAGTGAACGGCCTGGTCCATCTCGGCAATAAGTTTATCCCATGTCACACCCGGTCTCCATTGATCTTCCGGTTTTAAGGTGATCGTGATCTCCGCCATCGACATTGGGGCCGGATCAGTGGACGTATCTGCTCTACCTATCTTGCCGAAAACCGTTTCCACCTCGGGAAACTGTTTCAGCATCGCATCCTGCTGTCCGAGAATCTGCGAGGCTTTGGTCATTGAAATTCCGGGAAGGGTCGTCGGCATGTAAAGAATGGTTCCTTCATTCAAAGGAGGCATGAATTCAGATCCCATCTTTAAAAATAGGGGAAGGGTCAGGATCAGGACAAGTACAGATAGAATGACTATAATCAGAGGCCGTTTTAAAACAAATCGAAGCAGAGGTTCATAAACAACTATTAAAAAACGGTTTAAAGGATTTTTGGCGATTGGAGTGATTTTCCCGCGGATGAAATAGACCATTAGTAAAGGAATCAGGGTAATCGAAAGAAACGCCGCAAAAAACATCGAAAAGGTTTTGGTAAAGGCGAGTGGTTTAAAAAGCCTCCCTTCCTGGGCTTCCAGTGTAAAAATAGGCATGAAGGAAACCGTAATAATCAAAAGGGAAAAAAAGAGCGGCTTTCCCAGCTCTTTAGCTGCTTCCAGAATCACTTCAGACCGGACTCTATCGGGTTTCTCCTCAAGACGCCGATGGGCATTTTCAATCATGACGATGGCTCCATCAGCCATGGCGCCAATCGCAATGGCAATTCCGCCTAAAGACATGACATTCGACGTCAGATGAAGCGCTCCCATGGCGATAAAGGAAAGGAGAATCGCAATCGGCAGGCTGATAATGACCACCAAGGCGGACCGGAAATGAAATAAGAACAAAATAGTTACCAGACTAACTACCAGGGTGACTTCAATCAGTTTTTCTTTCAACGTCGCAATGGCCCGCAAAATTAAACTTGATCTGTCATAGGTTGATATAATTTTTAATCCCTTAGGCAAACCCGGCTGAATATCAGCAATCTTCTCTTTAACCCGGTCAATGACGCTCAATGCGTTTTCTCCATACCGCATGATGACGATCCCTCCGACGACTTCACCCTCGCCGTTTAATTCGGTGACTCCTCTTCTCATCTCTGGACCAAAAGAGACCGAGGCCGCCTCTTTGAGTAAAATTGGGACACCATTCTTATTGACTCCTAAGGGAATGAGTTCAAGATCGTTTAGGGTTTTAATATAGCCCTGGCCCCTGATCATATATTCCCGTTCGCTTAATTCGATGGAACGTCCTCCGACATCGTTATTGGCCATGCGAATCATTTGAGTTACTTTGGTAAAGGGGATGTTCAACGCCTGAAGGCGTTGAGGGTCGACATGAATCTGGTATTGCTTTTCAAATCCTCCGACCGAGGCGACTTCAGCGACCCCTGGAATCGCCTGTAATTGATACCGCAAAGTCCAGTCCTGATAAGCCCTGAGATCTGCAAGGCTCCGTTTTCCCGACTTATCCACCAGTGCGTACTCATAAACCCAGCCTACCCCTGTGGCATCCGGTCCTAATACCGGATGTACTCCTTCAGGAAGTTTGCCAGTGACTTTGCTCATGTATTCCAGAACCCGGCTACGTGCCCAATACATATCGGTCCCATCCTCAAAAACAATGTAGACATAGGAAAATCCGAAATCAGACGATCCCCGGACATATTTGACTTTGGGAGCTCCAAGCATGGAGGTTACGATCGGATAGGTAATCTGATCTTCCATGAGATTGGGACTTCTTCCCTCCCATTCGGTATAGACAATCACCTGGACATCGGAGAGATCTGGAATGGCATCCAGCGGGGTATGGATCACAGCCCAATAACCCCAAACGGAGAGAAACACCACACCCAATAGAACGATCAGATGGTTTTTACCGCAGTAGTCGATTACTTTTTCAATCATGAATAAAAGCTCCTGAAGAAATCAGTCCTAAGATCTTAACCCCACAGACCGGGGCGGAAGACCCGCCCCGGACGCCATCTCTTACTTCGCCTGCAAGATAAAAGATTCTTTGACTTCAGGCTGATCCTTTCTTTTGATCGTCACATCGATTTTCCATTCGCCCGCCATTGCGAATTTGACCTTTCCTTCGTAAGCGTCTTTTACTAGCGAGCCCTTGGCCTCTTCAACCATCATGCCGGGCATCGTCATCGTATAGGCAAAGATGACCTCCGCATCCCGTATGATTTGATTCCCATTATTGGTCACTTTGACGGAGACTTTATTTTCTCCAACATGGGGAGGTTCTGGCATAAACTCCAAAGTTAAGGCCACTTGACCTGCTTTTTTAATTCGTTTGGCCGGGGGTTCCTCTTTCATCGGCATCCCACCCATATCCATATCCTTCATGTCCATGCCGGCCATTTCCATACCTTTCATCTCCATTTTTCCCATGGAAGCCTGTTCCATTCTGATCCCCCCCATACCCAGCATTCCCATCATGCTGGCAGCGGACATGAGCTTACTTTCCGAATCGATCAAAAAGGTAGCGGAGGTGACAATCGACTCCCCTTCTTTAACACCTTCCAGCACTTCAATTTCGTTGTCATACCGTTGTCCCGTCTTGATTTGTTTAGGCTCAAATCGTCCGTTTCCACGGTTTAAGAAAACCATTTGATGTAACCCTGAATCAAGGACCGCATCGCTGGAAACAACCAGTCTGTCTGAAGCCTTCACCGGGATGTCGACATCCCCGTACATTCCCGGTTTAAGAAGAAAGCCGGGATTGGGCAATTCGATCCGGGCTTTGACGGTCCGTGTGTCCGGGTTTAAGTTTGGAAAGATATAAATAAGTTTTCCGGAAAAAGTTTTTCCCGGATAGGCAGTAAAGGAGATTGAAACCTGTTGATCCAGTTTTAAAGAGGCAATGTCCGATTCATAAATGTCGGCATAAACCCAAACCGTGGATAAATCGGCAATTTCATATAGCTCCATCTCAGGAGTCACGTAATCTCCTTTTGAAACCGATTTTTTCGTAACAAATCCATAGGCTGGAGAATAAAAATTGGTCTCCGGTTCCACCGCCTCTCCTTGATCCAGCTGATCGATCTGCCGGTCATCCATATTCCATAACAGGAGTCTTGCCCTGGCCGATTCAATCTGGGAGGCAATCCCTTCCCGGACATGGGTCATAGGACTGTCCTTAACCTGCTCAAAAGTATTCTTGGCCAGGATATATTCCTGCTTGGTGGAATAGAGATCGGGGCTGTAAATCCGAAACAACGGCTCTCCTTTTTCTACCTTCTGACCGGTTGAATTAACATAAAGCTCTTTCACCCAACCTGCAACACGCAGATGAATCCGGGTGATTTTCTGTTCATTGAAATCGACTGTTCCGGATGCGTGTAGCTGGGTCTCCAAATCCCTTCTTACCACTTTTCCTGTTTTCACCCCGATCATCTGCCTTTTTTCGGGAGACAACTGAACCGGCATTCCCGTCTCCACCCCTGATTTCATGTCTGGCATTGCCATATTCCCCATGGAAGAGGCACCGGATTTCTCTGTTTCACCCTGCAACTTTCCTACCGAATAGCCCAAACCGATTAAGACCACCAGAAAAATAACTCCCGCATAACTCAATAACTTTTTCATTTGAAGACCCTCCCACAAAGCTTGCTGGTTATTATATTCGGGGGCCCGTGCGGTTTCACTTCGTGAAATCCTCCGATGCCCCCGAACCCCGTTGCTCAGACTGGCAAAGCCAGATCCTCGCTTTCTGGTTCCGCAGCGAAGCTAAGTATTTTGTTATATTGTTTAATTAAAATCTTTCCCTGTCATTTTTTCTAATTCATTGATTCGTCCTTCGTACTGCACCAGCGTTTCATAATAGCTCATTTGCAGGTCTTTTAAGGTCCTTTCACTGTCAATGACATTCAACAGATCAGTCTTTCCGGATCTGTAGGCAATTCTGGAAGATTCCAAAGCCTGTCTTGCTTGAGGGAGAATTCCGTTTCGATACATGCTCAGGGAATTCTCAAGCGACTTGATCTTGAAATAGAGGATTCGTACTTCAGCTAAGGTTTGATTTTGAATTTGTAATCTATCGGCTTCAGCACTCTCTTTTTCTAATTGGACCTGATTGATTTTTGACTTATATTTTTCATTAAAGATCCAGGGAAGATTAATTTTAGCCACCGCCATCCACATATTTGCCTCTCCATGATAAGACGCCATGTAGGTCAGCTCCCCCGTAAAATCCGGGTAGATATACTTCTCGGCCAGAGAAAGCGTGGTCTCTTTTTTTTCAATCTGAAAATTGGCGGCAATGAGCTCTGGGCGAGTTTTTAAAATGGAGGGCGTCATTTCTTCTATTGTGAGTTTTAATTCGGTATTTTCAGGCTCTTCAGAAATCTCTTGGGGCGTTTCAGGGGACAGATTTAACAACGCATTTAAGGTAGTCTCCGCGCTGATTTTTTCTTCTTCCAAAGTAAGAAGGCTGGTATGGAGCTTAGAGAGCTCCACTTCCGTTTTCACGATATCCTGCTGTGTTCCGATACCGGCGGAATATTTCTGCTGGGCGCTTTGGGTAAACTCTCCTAAAAGAACCTGATGATCCCGGTGAATCGAGATCTCTTTTTCAGCCAAAAAAAGCTGATAGTAGGCTGTTTTAACTTTTAAGACGATCTCTCTGATGGTGCCTTGAAGCATTTGAGACTGGTAGTCCACTTCCTGCTCGGCAATTTTCCCCTTCAAGGCTCTTTTCCCCGGGAAGGGAAAGGACTGACCGATTCCGTACCAGGTTTGGGCAGGATTTGCTACGTCAAAATTGGACGGAATTTGCCATTGTGTAATGGTCAATTGCGGATCTTCCAGCGTCGTTTCCTGGAATACTTCCTGTTTAAGCGCTTCGATTTTCTTCGATGCCGCCAGGATTTCAGGATTTTGTTTTATGGCCCGCTCGATCAGAAGATCAAGCGACATTTTTCCCTTGCCGGACAAACGACCCTCGGCATAAATTGAATTTGCGGAGGTAAAGATTACGATTAAAAATAAAATAAGGACCACTGGGAGAACCCCAGTATCTTTTTGTTGAGACATAAATCCTCCTTCTTCACCAAATTAAGAACTATGGTAAAAAAGTAGGTCTAAATGAGGAAAGAGTGATGATAGGTGTAAAGTGGAGTGGACGAATATTGGATATGGGGGAAATGATCCTGAAGGAAATAATCCGAATTTGAGGCCTCTTCAACGAAGATTTCCGTTGCAGGCATCCATGACGATGACACTATTTGGAACTCTTCAAGTATTAAGAGTTGGGAAGAAGATTTAACAAGTTGGACCTGTCCATCTTTAAATAAAGAATCTTTACAATTTTTATCCGATTGAACTGGAACGGAATTAACTGGCGGAATTGAGGAATTACAGGTCATTAAGGTTTTTTCATAGTTCATTGTAAACGGAGACAGGCAGGCAAGCGCATTTCCTTCGACGGAAACCACAAAAGAAACCAAAATGAAAAGTACTGTGAATTTGATAGCTTTCAATTTCATGTTTTAAGTATTAGATACAATTACTCTTCTTGTCAAGCTTCATATTTTGTCTTTTTCTACCCAATTAGAAATGTCCCCTTCTTGGCAATTCTGAAAAAATCGTAAAAGGAGCGAACGCTTCAACTTTTCAAAAATCACTTTTTAATTTATTAGAAAAAAATGGAGCGGGAAACGAGATTTGAACTCGCGACCCTCGCCTTGGCAAGGCGATGCTCTACCGCTGAGCTATTCCCGCATTTTTTGAAAGGTATTAAATATCAATGACTTCGGAGTCTATCAAACAAGAATCCTAACAACCATCGCCTTGAATATGACCGATTTTTGTGAAAAAGTCAATCCTTTATGACTAAATCTCCACATTCTGGCAAATGGAAAACAACGTCACTTCGTCGTCATTTATCTGAGAATCAGATCAGGAAAACTGTCTTCGGTTTGATGAGATGGAATACTTGAAGTGTAACCCTATTTGCTTAAATTCTCGGACTCATTAATTGGTCGTTAGGACAATGACCGACTACATGGGTATCTGCATATTTTTCTTAACGACCAACTAATGGGTTCGATGTTTTAAAATTACGGACGACTGAAGAAATCACAAATTAAGCGGTAGCTCGCTTTGAATCAATTTGCAGAGATGTCACTGCTGACTTTAAACCAAAAGGTTTTAACAAACGGTTTAACGTTTCTTGGGTCGGATTATGTTTCGGATTAATCGCCCGCAATATATTTGGACTTGCCATTCCGGTTTTCTGGGAAAATTCTTTTATTCCATAACAACGAATAACTTTTCCCAGAACCTTTTGAATAGAGAAACCCTCATCTAAAGTAGCTGTTATAAAAGTTAATTGACGAAATGATAAAGATGGCAAGAGCCGTCCTGGGATATTTCAGAACCAAATGGACAAGAAAGGATATACTAAAATAGGATATCGGCATTCTTATTTTCCGCCCAAATCCCAACCAAACCAATAGTTGACAAATCCCAAGGCAATATGATCTGAACGGTCTGACCTGAATCGAATTTCGTTGACCTCCTTTACTCCAATCTGAACGATTCCTGTGGATATCCTGGCTTTTAATTTGATCCCGATTCCGGGAATCAAGCGATTGTTATAGTCCAGTCCAACTCGATCAACACTGTAGCGGAATTCTCCAAAGGTATTCAAGGTCCATCGGCCTCCTCCGAAACGGTTCCAGTCGATTCCCTGTTCTAAACTCCCTTCCAGGACCATGTTGTTGTTTTCTTCTTGGGCGGGGGAGTTTGGAAAACGAAATTCCCCATAGGTGGATCCAGGAAAATGAAGATCCAACGCTGATGCGGAGGCCGGAATAAAAATAATCCCCCACAACATTAAAAAAGAGAGAGAATTTACTTTTTTTTTGCTGATATTTACGGATATCGTTTGACCTTGTCCCACTTTTTGATCACCTCCCGTTTGACATAGACCCTGTAAAAAGATTCAAGTAAAACATAAGCGTTAATATATCGGGTAATATAAAACAAGGGAAAACGAAGAAAGATATCTGGACGCCGGTTTCTTACTGATGCGTAGAACGCAAACCCTGAGAGCATCATAAAATCGATCGCCGCAATTTTTTTTACCCAACTCCAATGGAAAAAGAACATATAAGGAAATAATATCGGCAGAAGGGCGAACAAGAGACTATAAACCAGCCCTTCCAAATAAAGAAAGCCAAGTTCCAAGTCGATCCTTGTCAGACGGGACATGATCCGGTGCTTTCGGATGACTTGGAAGCTTCCCGAATACCATCTCCGGATCTGCCGGATATAATCCCAGAGTGTTTCAGGATCTTGTGTATAGACGAGGGCTTCAGGAACATACAAGATCCTCCCTAGATTTTTCCGATAAACCTGGATAGTCCAATCCATGTCTTCAGCCAAGGTGTCATTAGAAATTTGAATCCTTTTGAGGGCACGAGTCCGATAGATACTGGCGCATCCGGGACCGACGGTAATCATTGAATATTTGGACTGAGCCGATTTATAAATATCGTGCATGTAAGCATAATCCATTGCGCGAGCGCCGGTAATCCAATTATGCTTTTGACTTTTGACCTGCCCTATAAACAGGACAACATCCTGATTTCTCTCTGCTTGAGAAAGCATCCGGGAGAAATAGCCTGGATCCACCATCGTGTCGGCATCCAACAGGGCGATGAACTCGTATTCGTTAGCCAGCTCCCTATGATGAATGAGGTCTCTTAATGAATCCGCCTTCCCGAGATTTCCTTTATTTTGTATTAAATGGACGCCATAAATCGTGGCGATCTCTTCTGTTCGATCTGTGGAGCCATCGTCAATAATATAGATATCTTTCGATACAATGCCTGCGTCCAACACACTCATAATTGTTTTACCCAAGGTCTTCTCTTCATTATAAGCGGGTATAACAACACTGATTTTTTGGGTCAGAGAGGTTAGGGTATTGTTTTTTCTCTCTCTATTTTTATATAAAACTGAATTCGTCGTCAAAATTCCCTTAAAGGAAAAGCGTTAATCTCTCAAAAGACTTTTTCATAGCTCTGGTTTCTTTTTTAATTTCTTAAATAAAAGCAATATTTATACCACCGTTTAGTTTCATTAATAATTGAAAAATAAAGATTATTTGTTTTATTGAGAGTTTTAAAGAAAAAGAAAAGCCAGAAAATGGGCAATAATTGTTATAAACGGCGTTTTTGTGCAGGAGTCGATCGCTCAAAAAATCTCGGATGGGTGATATTGCGCTGACGCCTCTTCGCAGTGGAGGAGATTAAAGATTGAGAATGGAGGGTTTTACGGATTGTTTCTGGACTGGCAGAGAGAAATGAGACCCGCTTTAAGACTTGCGATATCCGACTAGTATTATGTCAGAATAAAACCAACCTAACGTTCTTTCCCATTCCTACAAATAAATCAGAATCCAACTGATACCATTTTTGGTAAATTCCGATAAAATCCATCCATGCTGTTGATCACAAACTTCTATGAGGAGAAAAAACATGTCAAATAGAGAAGAATCGATTCTTCTTCAAGAAGTGCCGGAAACTCGGGCTCTGCTTCGAGAACTGGTGACGCGGCTTCGAGATAACCAGGCCGAGTACTTTGAAGAGTGGATATTTCAAATTACCGATGCCGGGTTACTGAAAGGCCTGTCGAGTGAGGAGATTCTTTATGAGACGATGACGGTTTATGATCATTATGTCGCAGTGCTAGAAACAGGATCCGTGGAAGGTCTTCAGGGCTATGCCCGGGATCTATCGGAACGGATCATACCAAGAGGTATGGAAATCAACGAAGTGCTTGGCTTTGTATTATTCCTTTGTAATCTGTTGGGCCACTCCATTTTAAAGAAATATCAGGCGGATTCTTAGACCGCATTAATTTGAATATCCTTGAACTATGGGACCATGAATATGCCTCATATCGAGGGGATTCCCTTGTAATATATTCAGTATTGTTTTATCTACCCATTCGGGGTTTCTCCCGATTTTCAAATATCAAAAAGGGCCTAAAATATCACGAAAAGGGCATAACCTGGCCGGGTAGCAGATTTTTGAAATAATATTCAGTCAGAAAGGAGTGTAATATGAAAAAGCAAGAATTCAACGTTCTCAACAGAAAAATTGTCAGGCTGCAACACGGGGCACAAAGTTCAATTGAAATGGAATATAGGAAAGTAAATGATATCTGGTATGTGGAAGAAATCACGGATACAGAATTATTCTTGTTGAATGTAACAACAGGTTCCGAAAAGTGTGTCAAAATAGAGAATGTCGAGACATTTCATATGGCCAGTGCTACCCAAATCAAGGCTGAATCAGGCATGACATTTAAAATCAGTGAAGATCATTACGCTTTAATGTTAAACGACAAACCAGCGTATATGGTGGTTTCATAAGATTTTAAAAAGATAAATGATATATAGTGTCGAAGATTCAAATGAGCTATTCCCGCAGTAGGTTGGTCCTTCTTTTTTAGCATCTTTAGTGGACAAAAGTCAGTCGAGATCTCTCTCGTGTACCCTGAATAGAATGATTTCTGGCGGGGCCGGAGGAATTTCCCGAACTCCTTGTATCGAAGAAAACCAGACCATGGTATGCATCGAGTCCTCGTCTCGCAAGACGAGGTGATCCTCTTCGACACTCTCCAGCGTGAAGCCTTTCTCTTTGATAAAAACCTGACCATTAATGTGGGGGCTTAATTGCGCGACGAGGTCCATTTTGAGATAATAGTCTACGGCTTTTAAATTGGCAAATCCAGGTCAAATAAGGTATATTTTGCAAACTCTTGACGAATTTTTCAACCCAGGGCCATGACCATACAGATTATTAAAGGATTTAAGGATATCCTTCCGGACGAAATTCCAAAATGGGATTTTGTAGAACAGGTTCTTCGGAAGATGTTTCAAACATTCAATTTTAAAGAGATTAAACTCCCCATCCTCGAAGAGAGCACTCTTTTTGCCCGGAGCATCGGTGCCGGAACGGATATCGTCGAAAAAGAGATGTATTCCTTTGAGGACCGGGATGGAAAGCAGGTCACGCTTCGTCCCGAAGGAACCGCATCTGTCGTCCGGGCCTATATTGAACATAACCTCCAGGCCGCGCTCCCTCTCACCAAGCTCTTCTATATCGGACCGATGTTCCGCCACGAACGTCCTCAGAAAGGGCGGTTCCGCCAATTTTACCAGGCTGGCGTAGAAGCCATTGGCTCCTCCGGGCCGCTACAAGACGTCGAAATGATTCTCCTTCTGTCTCAATTTTTTAAAGAGTTGAAAATTTTGGACATCTCGTTAGAGATCAATTCTGTCGGATGCCCTCAATGCCGGCCCGGTTACAAACTCATTCTGCAGGAATATTTAAAAATAAAAGCCTCGGAGCTTTGCGAAAATTGCCAGCGAAGGATTATAGCCAATCCGATGAGAGTCCTCGACTGCAAGAACGAATCGTGTCAGAAAGCAACACAGGATGCGCCAGTCATGATTCAGTTTCTTTGTAAAGAATGCGAAGACCATTTTCAGGAAGTCAAAACCGGGCTTCATATTTCAAAAATCCCTTTTCAAATCAATCCCAGACTGGTCAGAGGGCTTGATTACTATACGAAGACCGCATTCGAATGGAAGTCCGGGAGTCTCGGCGCCCAAAATACGATTGCAGCAGGGGGAAGATACGACGGTCTGGTTAAAGAGCTGGGGGGACCTGATGTCCCGGGAATCGGATTCGCTATCGGACTTGAAAGAACCATCTCCCTGATGGATTCAGGACTTGTCCCGGCAGGAGAACTTGACCTGTTTATCGCCGCCCTCGGCAGTCCGGCCCAAAAATTAGCGTTACCATTCCTTTCTCAATTGAGAGAGAAGGGCCTTTCAACGGACATGGATTTCCAGGGATCCAGTCTAAAAAGTCAGATGAAAAAGGCCGACCGATTTAATGCACGCTTTGTCTTGATTATCGGAGAGGAAGAGATTCAGAAAGAAAGGGCTGTTTTAAGAAATATGAAAACGAAAGCCCAGGAAGAGATCCCGTTAGCCCATGCCGTCGACCAGATTTACTTGTTGCTCACTCCTCACGCCTAACCCCTCCCTTTGCTGTCAGTTCAGGGTAATCGGAATATAGTTCGGACCGACCAAATCCGAAGGGGGAGGCTGGGGAAGTTTCTGCCCGGTAAGCCAGGCATAGGTAATCTTAAGCCCCTCTCTTAGTGCTCTCGGTTTGTATCCTAATTCCCGTTTCGCCTTTTCAGAAGAGTAAGCCCAATGAGAAGCATAGATCTTTGCAAAACTTCTGGGATATTCCGGTTCCCAACCCTGCATCTTCGCCTTCCATTCGTCCCACAGGCCGAATGTCCATAGAACCGGCAACGATATCCTGGGGATTTTTCGATTCATTTTGAATTCGTCGTTCATGATGGCAATGAACTGATTCATCGTGATATTTTCTCCTCCAAGGATATATTTCTCGCCGACCTTTCCCTTGTCCATCGCCAGAAAATGTCCCGTGACGACATCTTCAATATAGACTCCGTTCCCCTTCTTATCTCCCTTTCCGGGTATGCCTTTCAGGTTCCCTTCGATAAATTGTTTGATGAAACGGTTCGACAGGGAGCCTGGATAATTAATAGAAGGTCCATATACCAGTGAAGGGGAGGCGATCACGCCGGGAAGGCCCTGTTCCACATTTTCGTAAAATTCCTTCTCGGCCAAATATTTCGTCCGCTCGTAATCGTTGACAAATACCTGAACTCGTTGATGGGTCTCGTCTAAATCTTCTCCCCCGGAGGGGCCGATCGCCATGACCGTTGACGTATAAACCAGCTTATCAACTTGAAGTTCCCGGGCAATTTCAAACAGGTTCCGGCTTGCGCTCACATTGGTTCGATCAAACAATTGCGGATCGGCATGCCATCTTTTCACCAGGGCTGCAATATGGTAGACCCGTTGACACCCTTTCATCGCGTCCCGAACACTTTCAGGATCTTCAAGATCGCCATAAAAAAGCTGGACATTTCGGTGGGCGAGTCCCTTGATATTGCCAGTTTTTCGCACCAGGGCGTGCACTTTTCCACCGGCGTTGGCGAGCCGGCGAATCACCTGTTTTCCGATATAGCCGGTACCACCGGTCACAAATGTCGGCATCTTTTCTCCCAGGCTGTTGATACAGATTTATCTGCAGCGTTCTCGCCTTTCGGCTTCGTCAACGTACACCACAAAGTACGCCTCCATCGCCTCAAGGCTGCGGCCTTGCATCTAAACCCGTCTGAACCGCCTCCAATTAATCGGTGAAAGGACTGGGGTTTCATGAACAAAGACTCGGCGAAATTCAGCTATGCCACATCTCATTGTTCAATAGAGATGAACATGAATTTCGGCGCCATTGGAGAGAATGGAATCCCGGTCAACTTGCCCCGCTGCCCCCAGTCCCCTTGTCTCAGAAAAAAAAGGCAGAGAAATATTCTCTGCCAGAAGTTCATCTTAATATCCACGCCTGCATCTCAGCTATCGACGAGTTCTTTGAGTTCTTTTCCTGCCTTAAAGAAGGGAACATTCTTCGCGCTGACGCTGACGAGTTCCCCGGTCTTGGGATTCCGTCCTTCCCGATTCTTCCGTTTTCGCAACCGGAAACTTCCAAATCCCCGGATTTCGATCTTATCTCCGTTGGCGAGTGAACTCTTGATACTGTCAAAAATCGCATTGATAATAATTTCAGTTTGCCTTTTCGTATACCCCTTGAGCTGTTCAGAGACTTTTTCAATCAGCTGCGCTTTGGTCATGGACGGACTCCTCCCTTTATTATCCTGGCATCCACAAATAGTTTAACCCTGGCATTCCCTTCGGACTCAGATTCATCAACCTCGTCGTTCCTAAAAATTCACTTTTTAAGAGATCGGAAAATGAAAATCTTTTCTTGGTTTCTATGATTTTAGGCTCCCCTTTGATGCCCACCATCTTACCGGCCACATGGACGGCGTCTTCAAAATCTCCCAATTCATCCACCAATTTATTCTCCAGTGCCTGGCGTCCGGTAAACACCCTGCCGTCGGCCAGAAGGCGGACTTCGTCAATCTTCATTCCGCGACCTGTTGCCACCGCGTCTATAAACTGGCGATGGACGTCATCCATCACGAATTGCAGGTAATCCCGTTCCTCTTTGGTCATTGTCCTGAAGGGGGACCCTACATCTTTTCTCAGTCCGCTTTTAATCACGACGCTTTCAACACCCACTTTTTTGAAAAGACCCTCGACATTCATCAGCTCCATGATGACACCGATGCTTCCGGTTAACGTGCCGGGATTCGCCACGATCCGATCCGATGCGCTGGCGATATAATATCCGCCCGATGCCGCCAAAGTCCCCATGGAGATGACAATTTTCTTTCCGGTCTCTTTTCTGATCTTCTGGATCTCTTCATAGATCTCCTGAGACGGAACGACCGCCCCGCCCGGACTATTGATCCGGATCAATATCGCCTTCACGGAAGCATTCTCTTTGTATTTCTTCAGTTCATCGAGCGTATCCGTTGCGTCGAGAATAACGCCTTCAACCCGAACAACGGCAATCCGTTCGCCTGTGGCAGGTCCACCTCCTTCGCTGAATCGGGTGAGCCAGTAGATCACAGCAAAGAAGACAAAACCGAACAGGATAAATAAAACAAAACCTTTTAGAAAAGGACGCTCGCTCATATTTTGAATGATCCGGACGATCAGCCAGAGACATTCGGTCTCTGGCTGACTCTGTCAGGAATTTCTCATTACTCCTGTTCTTTTTTCCTGTTTAACTCGCTTCCCAGCGTTCTTTTTTCTTCGCTCTGGGAACTCATATAGCTACGGTAATCGGTATTTTCAACATCTCGTTTCAACTCCTTGATGCTTAAACCGATTTTCCGGTCCGCGGAATCGATCTTAAGCACCTTGGCGTTCACTTCGGCTCCCGGTTTGTAGACCTCTTCAATCTTCTGACCGGTTGCCAGACCCAGTTCGCTGACATGGATGAGGCCTTCAACCTCTTCAGCCAGTTCCACGAACACGCCAAACTCCGTGATTTTGGATATTTTTCCGACCACGGGAGCGCCAGCCTTAAACTTCTCCGGAATCTCCTTCTCCCAGGGATCGGCAGTCAGCTGTTTGTACCCCAGCGACAGGCGTTCCTTTTCACGATCAATCTTGATCACGACGGCATCCACCTTCTGTCCCTTCTTGAAAATTTCAGAGGGATGTTTGATATGCTTCGTCCAGGAAAGATCGGAGATATGAATCAGACCGTCAATGCCATCACTGATTCCGACAAATACGCCGAAATCCGTAATGCTCCGGACTTTGCCTTCGACCCGCGTCCCGGGCTGATATTTCTTTTCAATAACATCCCAGGGATTCTGTTCGATCTGCTTCATTCCCAGAGATATTTTTCTCCCCTTCTTGTCGAGGCTTAAGACCACCGCTTCAATTCGATCTCCCACCGCAACCAGCTTGGAAGGATGTCTGATTTCATGCGACCAGGTCATTTCGGAAATGTGGACCAAACCTTCAATACCCGACTCCAGTTCGACAAACGCGCCATAGTCGGTTAAGCTGGCCACCTTGCCCTTGATCCGGGTGCCCACCGCATATTTATTTTCCACTTCGGTCCACGGATCAGGACTCTTCTGCTTGTATCCGAGTGAAACACGACCCGTCTCCTTATCATATTTCAGAATCATGACCTCGATCTTGTCTCCGACCATGAAGAGTTCGGAGGGGTGATTGACCCGCCCCCAGGACATATCCGTAATATGAAGAAGACCGTCGATTCCGCCGAGATCGATAAACGCCCCGTATTCGGTGATATTTTTGACAATACCGGGAACGACCATTCCTTCGGTCAGATTCGAAAGGGTCGACTGGCGCTTCTTGTCGCGCGTCTCTTCCAGAAGAACGCGGCGGGAGACGACAATATTTCCCCGCTTCTGATTCATCTTGATGATTTTCATCGGAAAACTTTTTCCGACCAGCTGGTCGAGATCCCGAATCGGTCTCAGGTCAATCTGTGAACCCGGAAGAAAGGCCTTGATTCCGATATCGACAATCATTCCGCCCTTGATTCGGGAAATGATTTTTCCGTCGATAATATCGCCCCGTTCATTGGCCTTTTCAAGATCCTTCCAGACTTTCATCTTGTCCGCTTTTTCTTTGGAGAGGAGAATATTTCCTTCTGAATCTTCTCTCTGCTCAAGATAAACGAGGATCAGATCTTTCACTTTAATTTTTTCCAGATCTTCCTTGGTAAACTCCGTACCGGGAATTCTCCCTTCGGATTTGTATCCGATGTCAACCAGAACCCCCTCACGGTCGACCGAAAGGACAACCCCTTCGACGATACTTCCCTCTTCCAGGTTCTTGAATGACTCCGCATAGAGCGCTTCCATCTCCATATCCATGGGGTCATCCAGCCGGGTTTCTCCATCTTCATGAATTCTTCTTGATATTTTCGATTGTGTCAGTACCTGTTCTTTTGTCATAAAACCACGACTCCTCTTCTTTGAATTCCTTTATTTATTGAACTTTTAAATTCTGAATCTTTTCCATGACCCGCCGGCTGATTTCCTGATAGAGTTCCTTCCCTTCGAATTTCTTCATCAAGTCGCTAAAATCGATCGGTTCTCCGTAGGTGACGCCGACCGGATGAATCTTTAACTTTCTGGAATGGGAGGGCAATATCCGGTTACTCCCTGAAATGTAAGTCGGAATGATCCGGGCTCCCGAGAGAGCGACCATCATTCCGATGCCGAGCTTCGGGTCCTTCATCACGCCGTCTTTGGAACGGGTTCCCTCCGGAAAAACCACGACCAGATTTCCGCGGTCGATCTGTTCGAAAATCCTTTTAAAAGATTCTCTCGGAACGCCGTGGCGCCTGATGGGAATTCCTCCCAGATAAGTCCAGAGCGCCCGGACAAACGATTTCTTAAACATTTCCGCTTTGGCCACATACCGCAACCGTCTTCGGAGGCCGATGCCAATCAATAGAATATCGGCGTAACTCGCATGATTTGACGCCAGGATCGCACCCCCTTTTCGAGGGATATGTTCAAGACCGGTTATTTTTAATTTGAAAAACAGTTTAAAAATAACCAGAAAAATGAGCTGAAGAATCCGGTAGAGAATCATAGTCTAATAAACCCCGAATCGTCAAGAAATCTGCCGATTGACCTCTGCCAGCATTTTCTCCACGACGACTTCCAGGGAATCACCCGAAGTGTCGAGATAGACCGAATCCGGAGCGGCCTGCATCGGTGAAATCGCCCGGTCCCTGTCCTGTTGATCCCTTTGGCTCATTTCCCGAATCGTCTCCGCCAGCTCACTCTTAAACCCCCTGTTGACCAATTCTTCATAGCGCCTCTTTCCGCGAACCTCGATCGAGGCATCCATAAAAAACTTAACCGGAGCATCCGGAAGGATTTGCGTTCCGATATCTCTTCCGACCAGAATCACTCCAGCCTCTTTCCCCACCTCCCTTTGAAGTTGAATTAAACTTTCTCTTACTGCCTTGTATTTGGATATGAGCGAAGAAACCTTGCTTAATTCCGGTGTTTTCAACTCCTCCGTCACATCCACGCCTTCGATCCGAATCCGATACCGATGATCGCTCTCTTCCAGCCGGACGGGTTTCAAACGGCAAAGCCGGCTGACCTCGTCTTCCTTGAGAGGATCGATTTTTTCTTTCATCACTTTCCATGCAAGCGCCCGATACAAAAGTCCCGTATCGAGATACCGGTATCCCAGCCTTTTAGCCAGGAGCTTCGCCGCAGTCGTTTTTCCCGAAGCCGACGGGCCGTCGATCGCAATGGCAATTTTTTTATCCAAATATCTTCCTCTAATGACCTGATACGGATTTCAGTATTTTTTCGAAACCGGGAAAGGAGGTGTTGATACATTCGGTCCCTTCAATCACGCTCTCCCCTTCCGAGGCAAGAGCCGCAATCGCCATGGACATCGCAACGCGATGATCTCCTTCACTCACGAATTGATTCCCCCGATATTCCGCTTTTCCGCTGATCACAATTCCGTCAGGCAGTTCTTCAACCTCGACCCCGAGTTTTTTCAATTCCCGCGCCATGACGCCGATTCGGTCGCTCTCCTTGACCCTTAGTTCTTTGGCTCCTGTAATCCGGCTATTCCCCTCGGCAAAAGAAACGGCCACAAACAAGACCGGAAGTTCGTCGATCATCGCGGGAATTTCTTTTTCATCCAAATCAATGCCTTGAAGGCGGTCAGCGGATTGCACATAAAGATCGGCGACCGGTTCTCCGCCCCATTCTCTCCGGTTCTCAATCTTTATTTTCGCTCCCATTCGAATCAGAGCGTCCAGAAGACCGGTCCGGGTCGGATTAATTCCGACATCGCGAATCACGAGCGTGCTGTTTTTAACCAATATCGCCGCGACGATAAAAAAGGCCGCGGAAGAAAAATCTCCAGGAACCTCGATCTCGGCCCCAATGAGTTCCGATTTTTGAATCGAGGCTTTGCACGGAGCAGTTTGGATGTCAGCACCAAAAATCTTGAGCATTCTTTCTGTATGGTCGCGCGACATCATCGGCTCTTCGATCCGGGTCATCCCTTCGGCACTGAGGCCGGCCAAAAGAATAGCCGACTTGACCTGTGCGCTTGCCATCGGAAGCCGGTATTGGATTCCTCTCAAATTCTTTTTGCCTGAAATCGCGATCGGGGCAAATCGATTATTTTTCCGTCCGTGAATTTCGCCTCCCATCTGGGTCAGCGGTTCGATGACGCGACCCATGGGTCTTCTTCGAAGGGAATCATCTCCATCAAGGACGGAGAAAAACGGGAGGCCCGAAAGGAGTCCCGTCAGAAGGCGAATACTCGTCCCTGAATTTCCCATATCGAGAACTCTTTCAGGTTCACTTAAACCGTTCATTCCTTCTCCCTGGAGGATGAGCCGATTCTCCTTCGTTTCACTCTTGCGTCCCATGGATTCCATCGCCCGAAGGGTGCATAGACAATCCTCGGAAGGGAGATACCCTTTAATCTCCGTTTTTCCTTTGGCCATACCACCGAATAGAATCGCGCGATGGGTAATCGATTTATCTCCCGGAACCCTGATTTCTCCCTTCAAGGAGGAACTTTTTTTGATGCTCAGACTGGTCACGTCAGTTCAGGCTTTCCTTCAGTTTTTTTGACTTTTCAAATTCGTTCAGAAGCCCTGATCCGTTGTTTTCCTGAATATCCTTTTTGAGGCGCCCGAGAACGGCTTCAAATTTGGCGATCTGATCGAGAACGATCTCCCGGTTGGCGATAAAAATGTCCTTCCACATTTCCGGGGAACTTGCGCCAATCCGGGTGAAATCACGAAAACCTCCCCCCGAATAGGACACCAGTTTCGGTTCCCCTTTTGAGGCCTCTAACACGGTGTTGACCAGGGCATAAGCAACCAGATGAGGCAGGTGGCTTACCATTCCCAGAATCTCATCATGTTCCTTCGAATTCAGGATCGAGACCACAGCCCCGGTCTCCTCCCAGAGTTCTTTTATCTTCTTCAGCGCCAGGGGATCCGTTGAAGCGGTTGGAGTCAAGATACACCGTGCTCCTTTGAAAAGATCCGGAATCGCCGCTTCCACACTCGATTTTTCTCTCCCGGCAACCGGATGTCCCGGGACAAACTTAAAGCTACCAAGAATCGACTCGAGCTCTTCAATGACTTTCCCTTTCACGCTTCCCACATCCGTGACAATGGTTTCAGGTGAAAGAAACGGCAGCATTTTCTTGACCATTTCCCGGTAACTTCCAAGGGGGGTTGCCAAAACAACCAGATCGGCATCGGCGACGACCTTCTCAAGGTTTAAATCGTAGCTCTCGATCACCCCGAGGGAAACCGCCTTGCGGAGATTCGCTTCCTTTCTCCCATAACCGGCCACGGTTCCAACCAATCCCTTTTTTCGACAATCGATTGCGAGTGAACCTCCGATCAGCCCGACCCCCAGAAGGGCCATTTTTTTAAAGAAGACCTTTTTCATTCAGGTCTAAATAGTCCTTCCGACAGCGGGTGCAATTTTTCTCAGTTCATCCATCATCTGTTTAAATTTAACCGGCTTGAGCGATTCTTCTCCGTCCGACAGCGCATTTTCGGGATTCATGTGAACTTCAATCATCAATCCGTCAGCACCTACCGCCACAGCCGCTCTCGCCATGGGGGCCACATACTCCCAGTTTCCGGTCCCGTGCGAAGGGTCGACAATAATCGGAAGATGACTTAATTTCTTAATCACCGGGACAGCCGAGAGATCGAGCGTGTTTCGGGTCGAAGGCTCAAAGGTCCGGATCCCTCTTTCGCAGAGGATCACCTGATGATTTCCGCGGGACATGATATATTCTGCCGCCATCAAGAATTCCTTGATGGTCGCGGAGAGGCCTCTCTTGAGCAGAACCGGTTTCCGCGTTTTGCCCACCTCCTGGAGGAGTCTGAAATTTTGCATGTTCCGGGTCCCGACCTGAAGTATGTCCGAATATTTGGCCACCAGTCCCACTTCTGTGGTATCCATGACCTCGGTGACAATCAAAAGTCCGGTTTTCCGTTTCGCCTCGGCCAGGTACATCAATCCTTCCTCTCCCAGTCCCTGGAAGGTATAAGGTGACGTTCTCGGTTTAAATGCGCCTCCTCTTAAAATATGGACTCCCGCGTCTTTGACGGCCTGGGCAACGTGCATCAGTATTTCAACACTTTCAACAGCGCAGGGTCCTGCCATCACCTGAATATGTTTGTCACCGATCTTTACCCCGTTTTCGAATTCAATCACCGTATCCTCTTGCTTGAATTCGCGGCTCACCAGTTTGTAGGGAGAAAGAATCGGCATCACCTGCTCCACGCCTGGAAAAATAGAAAGCGGAAGGTTCGAAAGAAGACGGTCATCGCCGATGGCTCCGACAATCGTTCTCTCCTTTCCTCGGGAGACATGGGCACTTAATCCGTGTTCCTTGAGCTTCTCGGTGATATGATCGATTTCGGCCTGCGTCACGTTTGGTTTTAAGACAATAATCATCAGCGGATTCCCCTCACTTTAATTTCAGATATTGTTTGAGCTTCTTTTTAAATAATTGATTTTCCCTGGGCTTCCCGATAGTCACTCTCATCAGGTCTCCCTGAATATGCCGGATGATGATCCCCTCCTTCAGCATCCACTGAAAGAGTTCCTTTCCCCGATCGATTTCAAAGAAAATAAAATTCGCCTCCGTTGGAATGTAATGAATGTTCAATTCCTTGAAACACTGGTAAAGATATTTTTTTCCCTCCTGATTGGTCTGGCGGCTCGCCTTCAAGTGGGCAACGTCCCCCATGGCTGCGAGCGCCCCTTTTTGACCCAGAATATTCGTATTAAAGGGCTGTCTGACCTTGTTCAGGATTTCGATCATCGCTTCGGAGGCAACACCATAACCGATTCTCAAACCGGCCAGGCCGTACAATTTTGAAAATGTCCTCAGGATGATCAGATTTTCATAATGCCTGATCTCTTCGATCATATTGGAATAGGTCGGATCGCTGACATACTCTTCATAGGCATGATCCAGTACGACTACCGTGTCAGACGGCACTTTTTGAATAAATTCCTTGATCTCATGAGGGTGGAGAAGCGTTCCTGTCGGATTGTTGGGATTACAAATAAAGATCATCCTCGTCCGGTCGTTGATCTTTGCCGCCATGCCGTTCAAATCATGCCTGTACCGGATGAGCGGAACGGTGACCACTTCCGCACGCGCCGCTTCACTCATGATCCGATAGAGGGAAAAGGTCAAATCAGCCATGATGACCTCGTCGTCCGGAAGAAGAAATGCGCGGGTCAAAAGTTCAATGATTTCGTTGGAACCATTTGCCAGGGCGATCTGGTCCGGCGACACTTTCAACTGTTCCGCAAGCTTTTGAGTCAGATCATAGCCATTGCCATCGGGATAGCGAAAAATCGTTTTTTTAAAACGATCGATGGCTTTCAGAGCCAGGGGAGAGGGTCCCAAAGGATTTTCATTGGAAGCCAGTTTGACGATTCCGCTGATTCCCATTTCCCGTTCCAGCTCTTCAATCGGCTTACCCGCTTTATAAGGGGCGATTTTTCGAATTTTTTCTGAAATTCTCATCGTTAATTTCCCACCGGATAGGACCCCAACACTTTAAAAAAGAGACATTGGTCCTGCAGCCCCAAGAGGGCTTTCTTGACCTTTGGATCTTCCTCATGTCCTTCGAGATCGACGTAGAAGAAATATTCCCACGGTTTCTTTTTTGAAGGCCGGGACTCTATTTTGGTCAGGTTTATTTTCGACGCGGCAAAGGGCTGTAAAATCTGGTAAAGCGCGCCGGTCTTGTCCTTGATTGAAAAGAGGATGGACGTCTTATCCCGGCCGGTCCGATGGATCGGTTTTCGGGAGACGATTAAAAATCGCGTGGTATTTTGCACCTGGTCCTCGATACGCCTGGCGAGGATATGGAGTCCATAAAGTTTTGCCGCTAACTCGCTGGTAATCGCACCGGCATTCGGATCCGTAAGACAAATTTCAGCCGCCCTGGCGGTACTTTCGACCTCGATAATCTGAACATGCGGAAGGTTCTTCTCAATCCACCTCTGGCACTGCATGATCGGCTGGGGATGGGAATAGATTTTCTTCAGATGTTCAATGTGGGTCGATTCCGAAACCAGGAAATTATGAACATCCAGATAGAGTTCACCGGTAATTCTCAAGGTCGTATCGACAAAATTGTCGAGTGTCCGGGTCACGGTCCCGTCGGTCGAATTTTCAATCGGAACAACCCCATAATCGACCCGCCCCTGTTCGACCTCCTGAAAGACCTCTTTAATTTGTCCGACCGGAATAAGCTGGGCCGAGGTACCATATTTTTGAAGTGAAGCGAGATGGGAAAAGGTCGCCTTCGGACCAAGGTAGGCAACTTTCAACTCCCCTTCGAGCGACAGGGAGGCTGACATAATTTCACGGAAAATGGTTCGAATCGATTCGGCGGAAAAAGGGCCTTGATTGTTCCGCTCGACTCTCAGAAGGATATCACGTTCCCGGATGGGAGAATGAAGTTCGAGATTCTCTTTTTGTTTTATTTTTCCGATTTCAAGGACAATTTTTGCCCTTTTGTTGAGAAGGGCGAGAATTTTGTCATCAATCTCATCAATTTTTTTTCGGAATTCGGGCAGATTCCCCATAGAAGGGAAAGCACCTCTGTTTCTTTAGATTTAACCTTGCGACAGACCGATCGCGGGGGTTATGAAGTGTTATAATATAAGGTATTTCAATCAGTTTTGCAATCTTTTTCGTTCAATGCAAACCCTGATTCGGAGAATCGAAAGTCGGTTGGAGGGTGGGCCGGAATCGCGTCGTCATTTTTTTTTGAATACCAGGAGTTCTAGCCGGCTAACCCCTTTGATGAAAGAATTCCTGTATTTCATCTCCATTTCTCTTGCAAGGACATTCGCCGCTTCATCCCATTTTGGAACATCTGGAAACTTAAGAATGGCATTAAAAACCCGGGTGAGTAAAAAATAAAGGCTAAAATCCCGTGAAGATTCCAATTCAAAATAGGGGGAAATAAATTCTAATAATTCATCTTTCCTGAAAAACCGGTTATGCCACAAGACATCGATAGAAGAAAGATTGAAGGCGTTTCTCATTTCATTTATCTTCTCTGTCCCATCCACAAATCCTTCCAGCATGATATATCTGCCATCTTCTTCCAGTAACGCATGAATTCTACTTATGACGTCTTTCTGGTCTTCAAAACTTTCCAAATTAATCAGGGATCGTTGCGTGATCACTTTCGTGAATTTTTCATTAAAAATATCGAAAGTGATATTTCGCATATCCATCTGAAAACAGATGATATGACTGTTTTTCTCTCTTAACTTCTCCAATCGGGTATTTGAAAAATCAACGCCAATTAACCGTTCCACGTTCCGGTAATACCTAACGGTCCCTTCTCCTTCTCCGCATCCCAGATCAAGGAGTCTATCATTCTCCTTCAAAAGCTCCAGAATTGAGTTGATTTCTATTTCAAGCAGGTTTTTGTCATACATCGAAACGACAGCAGGATCGTCCCAATGTTCAATGATTTCTTTTTTTCCCAAATGTGAGCCCAATAACGAAGTTCTTGTTGAACGGACGATCGCGTTACATCCCGCTGCTTTCAGATCTACCAGGTCGCAACGAGAGCGATTGAAATAGAAAGACGAACTTTAGGCCAAGACATTTCTTATAGAAGAAATCGAAAACCAGATAGATATTTGTTTTTGGTAACAGGATAGGTCCACCTGACCTCTGCCAGAGTGGGTGGCGTGGAGATATAATTGAAAATGGGGTTTTGAATTGGAAAAGCAATCTTTAACACTTCTGAACGTTTGAGAGGAAATGGGGTCTCGATGCAGGCCCCCCGACTACTCATATCTTTAACTTCCACTTCGCGTCCGGCGGTCCGTCTCTGATCGAGAGCATCTGCCGTCCGGTAACAAATTCCCGTAAGGTTAACCGCAAATCTTGCGCCGCGCCGTTCTTCCCGGGATTGTTCCTGAGGAGAAATTATCTTCTTTTTTCTTGCCAGTAACATCTTCGTCGTATTTTCTCCATTCTTGTGCATGATTGAAATGCAAAATTTGTGCAACAAGAGGGACTGACTTGGAGAATGTTTTATTACGACTTTAAATTCAATGAGTTATGAAATCTATACCGACTGGGGGTTTTCGTCGGTGGACATAAACTCTGACAGGATTTGGGTTTTTTGTCATATGCCAATTTGGCATATTGCCAGCAATAAGGCAAATGGGACACTTTTTCATTTAAGTCAAAATTCTCTTTTCACCACAACTATAATTGACAGGGAGAATTTTGTCGGATCTATTTTTTGAAATCCAGAGCGAGAGACTGGCAGTTTTTTTCTGTCAACCTGGTCTGGGCATGATAATTGGGATGGTCAATCACGAGAGAAATCTCGTCATTTTTTTCTGCGATCTTTTTCTCTTGGTCCGGAGTCAACTTGAAACGGATATAATGGACTGCGCTGATTTTCGATTCATTGCTGTGTCCCTCTTCAAAATTCGCATAAACCCGATCCGTCCCGATTTGGAAATAGAGGGATTTGCCGTTATCCAGCCCAATCATCTGATCCAGCTGGGGTTTGATCTTCGACTCGTCAATAATCTCGATAAACAGTGTCGCAGAGAGCTCATCCTGGTCGGGGATTAACGCGTTATAAATATCGATCTCATTTTGAATCTTCTGTTCATCATAGATATGCTCCACCCGCATCATCTCCTGGATCTGCCTTTTAACTGTTTCCCGGTTTTCAAATACCAGGGTGACGATGTCTCCCAGATGGATTCTTCTCTCGTCCTTTAACTGAATGACCTCTTTCTTCAAAGACTCACGTGCTTTTTCATATTCGGGGAGCGGCAGAATATCTTTAAGCATGAGTTTTTCCATCACTTACCCCTTTCCTTTGTACGCTTCGTTTAAAATCTGCACCGGGTGCGCCGTCTTTTGACCGCTCCCCTGCTCAATCTGGACACCTGCCAGGGGACAATCGGTCATGATCCGGTCGGGCCGGCTTTCCTGAATGATTCTAAGCAGCGGCTGGGCAATTTTCATGGAAGCTTCAAAATATTCCTTCTTGATGCCCCAGGTACCGTCATGTCCCGAACATTTTTCAATGACTTCCACTTGTGTCCCGGGAATGAGTTTCATCAAATCCCGAGATTTATATCCGATATTCTGATCCCGGAGGTGACAGGGAATTTGATAGGCAATTTTCCCCAACCCGCTTTTTTTAAAATCGAGCGAAAGGAGCCCTTCCTTATGAAGCTTCATCAAATATTCGGAAAGATCAAAACTTTTGGCAGCCACTTTCCGGGACACCTCATCCTGATAAAGGTCGGGGTACTCTTTTTTAAACATGAGACTGCAGGTCGGCATCGGAATGACAATATCGTAACCCTGGTCAACCCATTTTTCCATCTCTCGCAGATTAGCCGTTCCCTTCTTTAAGACCTGGTCAATTTCGCCGGTATCAAAAAAGGGCATGCCGCAGCACTCCTGGGGAGGAACAAGGACTTCAATGCCGTTCCTTTCCAAAACTTCAACGGAGGCCTTTCCAATCTCCGGATCATTGTAATTGACAAAACAGGTATAAAACAGGACCACCTTCTTCTTCCGGTCAGTACGACCTCTCTTTTTAAACCACGTTGAAAAAGTTTGCGACGCAAATGGCGCCAACAGGCGATTTCGATGAATGCCAAAAATTTTCTCAATCACGAGCCGGATCCACCCCTGACGGTTTCCCCAATTGACCCAAGGCGCAAATAACGAGGCAAATCGGCCCATCCGGTCGATGTCCACCAAAACGCGGTCTTTCAAGGGAAAAGGTTCTTTCCTGGCCCGCTGGATCTTGGTCTGGATCATGAGTCTCGGAAAATCGAGGTCATATTGATGCGGAGGGGTGTAGGGACAATGATTAAAACAGAGTTTGCAGTAATAACAGTCATCGACAATTTTTTGATGATCGGTCCGGGTCAGTTTCTTGACCTCTCCGTCTACCCGGTCGGTATCCAGTGCATTAAAAAGGTCCGAAAAGGAAGGGCAGAGGTTAAAACAACGCCGACAGCCATGACAGATATCGTAGATTCTCTCGGTATTGGCATGGAGCGCTGTCTCGTCCCAAAAAGTTTTTGTCGAAGGATTAAAATTCATCGTGATCTCTAATTAAAAAACAGGGAATCTTGAATGAATCAAGACTCCCTGTTTTTAGATTGTCTCCAATTTAGCTGATTGATTTTAATGCCAGCGTAAACCGTCCTGCATGAGATTTTTCCGCTCTGGCAAGCGTTTCAAACCAGTCTGCAATTTCTGAAAATCCTTCTTCGCGTGCCGCTTTGGCGAATCCCGGGTACATTTGAGTATATTCATAGGTTTCACCCGCGACCGCCGACTTGAGATTTTTCGAAGTCTCGCCGACCGGTTCTCCGGTGGCCGGATCACCGACCGGAGCCATGAAATCAAAATGTCCGAAGGCATGCCCGGTTTCTCCTTCCGCAGTGTCCCGGAAGACTCCTGCCACATCGGGATAGCCTTCAATGTCCGCCTTACGCGCAAAATAAAGATACCGGCGATTTGCCTGAGATTCACCCGCAAAAGCATGTTTCAAATTTTCTAACGTCTTGCTGCCTGTCAGATTTTTACCCATATTATTGTCTCCTTTTATTTGGATTATTATATTATGGGAGCCCATCCGGCTGAACCTAAAACGTCCTCCGATGCTCCCATGCCCTGCGCTCGGACAGGCGAAGCCTGATCCTCACTTTTCTTTGTTGTCATCCTCCTCCTATTCGACTTTCTGCTGACATTTTTTGCAAAATCCCTGAAACTCCACCCGATGAGACACAATTTTAAAATCTCTTCGTCCGGGCACCTTAAGCTGAATCTGGTCCAGTTCCGGATCGGAAAAATCTTCAATCTTTCGGCAATGGAGACAGACCAGGTGATGGTGAGGTGCCATATTGGCGTCAAACCGCGCGCTGATATCGGTCTGAATCTGCGATACTTCGCCAATCTCTTTGAGCGCTTCCAGCGTGTTATAAACGGTATTGAGAGAAATGAGAGGATATTTTTCCCGGACCTGCTGATAGAGGATATCAGCAGTCGGATGGGACTCTGTGGACGCCAGGGCTTCATAAATGGCGATCCGCTGGTTGGTCAGCTTAAGCCCCTTCTTTTGAAAACGCTTGATATATTCTCTCTCTTTTAGATCCTTCATCACGAGAAAAACCAAATAATAATAATTATTATTTGTGAATATATCTTAGGTGAAAACGATTGTCAAGCAAAAAACATGAGGAGTAAGGGAGCCAGAGCCAAGGGTTAACCCAACGCGTTGAGAGCCGACCCCGCTTTAAACCAACCGATCTGTTGGGTGGTCATACTGTGACGTGTCTCGATCTTCACCGTCCTTCCATCTTTCTTATGAATCGTCAACTCTACCGGTTTTCCGGGCGACAGTTGCGAAAGGCCCGTGACGTCTATCGAATCGGTTTGTTCGATCTGGTCATAATCACCCGGATTTGAAAAGGTCAAAGGAAGAATCCCCTGTTTTTTCAAATTCGTTTCATGAATTCTCGCAAAACTGCGCGTCAAGACCACGAGGACTCCTAAAAACCGGGGAGACATGGCGGCATGCTCACGACTGCTCCCTTCGCCGTAGTTCTCATCTCCAATTGCGATACTTCCAATTCCCTTGGCTTTATATCTCCTGGCAATCTGGGACATGGTCAGACCGTTCTCTCCGGTCAGGACATCGGTTCCCTTCCCTTTTTCGGCACTGAAGAAGGCATTGGTCGCACCGAGAAAC
Source organism: Nitrospirota bacterium (assembly GCA_016194305.1). Taxonomy (NCBI): domain Bacteria; kingdom Pseudomonadati; phylum Nitrospirota; species Nitrospirota bacterium. The sequence continues at coordinate 107,781 of JACQBW010000001.1, forward strand.
ATATTGTCGCTGATTTTGTCGAGGTGTCCCCGATATTTCAGCCAGGGACCTGCGGGTGAAATATGGTCAGTCGTAGTTTTTCCTTTGGTCTTGATCAAGATCGGAAGATTTTTAAAATCTCCCCCGTTCCATTTCGGAAAGGGCTGTAACAATTGCAGTCTCTCGCTATCGGCCGGGATATCGATTTTGACCTTGCTCCCATCCGGAGGCGGGGTGATAAATCCTTCCTCTCCTTTGGCAAATCCTTTTGCGGGAATTTGATCGGCATGCGGAGGCGAAAAAGTCACCTCTTTACCATCAGCGGTTTTGATCTTCCCTGAGACGGGATTAAAAGTCAGATCTCCTGCAAAGGCGAGCGCGGTCACAATTTCAGGAGAAGCGATGAAAGCAAGCGTTTCATTGATGCCATCCGCCCTCCCTTGAAAGTTCCGGTTATAAGAGGTGATGATAGAATTAGGTTCTCCTGCTTTCACATCGCTCCGTTTCCACTGGCCGATGCAGGGACCACAGGCATTGGCCATCACCGTGGCACCCATCTTTTCAAAATCGGCCAGGAATCCGTCTCTTTTCATGGTATGGTAGATCCTTTCTGACCCCGGTGTCACAAGAAATGCGGCTTTTGATTTCAAACCAGCGGACAACCCCTGTTTGGCGATATGATCCGCCCGGCCGATATCTTCATAAGAGGAATTGGTGCAGCTTCCAATCAATGCGGAACTCAGTTTCGCAGGATAGTTTTTCTCGAGGACTTCCGCGGCAAATTTCGAGATCGGCCTGGCGAGGTCCGGTGAATGCGGTCCTACCACATACGGTTCCAGCGTCGACAGATCAATTTCGATGACCTCATCATAGAATTTCTCCGGCGAGGCATAGACTTCCGGATCGGCCACGAGTGAATCTTTGTTGGCATCGGCGAGCTTGGCGTACTCCGCCCTTTCGGTCGCCTTCAAATATGCGGCCATACTGGCGTCGTAAGGAAAGATCGACGTGGTAGCCCCAAGTTCAGCACCCATGTTGGTGATGGTCCCTTTTCCTGTCGCGCTGATCGTTGCCGCACCCGATCCGAAATACTCCAGAATCTTGTTCGTTCCCCCTTTGGTGGTCAGAAGACCGCAGAGATAAAGGATCACATCTTTCGGTGCGGTC
>JACQBW010000002.1 GCA_016194305.1 Nitrospirota bacterium
AACGCCATGGGCGAACTGAGCCAGGGAAGTTCAAATGTTCTCAAGTCCGCCAGAAATATTCAACAAATCGCTTCAGATAATCTGGAAGTGGTAAAAAGCCGGGAAGGAATGGCCCGGGAACTTTCCCACCAGTCGGAAGAATTGACCCGGCTGACCTCCGGAATTAAAATTCACGACTCCGATCCGTCTGACCCCTCTAAATCCCGCAAAGAATCCTGACGCACGGCTTCTTTGAGACGCGTACGCGCAATGGCAAATCCGTAGACTTCCTGGCTTCCCACTTTTTTCAAGACTTTTGCACATTCATTCATCGTTGAACCGGTGGTAAACACATCGTCTACCAGTAAAACTGTTTTTCCGGAAACATGTTTTGGATTTGGGACCGTCAATGATCTGTCAAGGTTTTTTCTCCGGCCTCTCCCGCTCAATTTCACCTGATGCGTCGTCTGACTCACCTTAACCAAAACATGACCCCATACCGGCCTTTTCAAAATGAGTCCCAAAGCATCCGCCAATAAGAGCGACTGATTAAACTCCCGTTCTCTCAACCGGGTTGGATGCAGCGGGACCGGCAGAATCACCTCTGCTTTTTTCAAAGGGGCCAAATGAGGCCTCACCAATTCTACCAGGGATTTGATTAACGAGACCTGCCGACGATATTTATAAAAGTAGATGCTTTTTGCCAGAGTCCCCTCGTAAGAAAAAGGGATGGTCATTTGATCAAAATAAGGGGGAGTGGCGCGACAATCCCCGCATCGGTGTCCGGGGCTGTAAGAAAGCGCGATGGAAGATAAAAAAGGCCTCCCGCATTGCGGGCAAAAGGGTCCTTCCAATGGCCGAATCCCCGACCAGCAGGGCTCACAAAACAATGGCACCCGGCTTTGACCCAGTTCTTTTTTGCAAGCCTGGCACTCCGCGGGAAAAAACAGTTCCAGAAAGTGTCTTGTCCATCGACCGAACTTCATTGCGCTCGATTCCTTCCAAAACCGGGATTTAAAAAGAAACGTTATAATAAATTTTGAGGATCCACATCGATTTCCAGCTTTACACCGTCTTTTTTTAACTCTTGCCATCTTTTCAAGATTTCTCGCGAAGTCTCCTGTATTTTGCTTGCTTTTCTTCCTTTGATAAGGCATCGCCAACGATACTTGCCTTTTAGTTTCATGAGCGGTGCAGGAGCTGGACCGAGAATTTCCAGAGAGGCGTCTCTTAGTCTTTCAACAATTTTGACAAATTCTCCGGTTTTCTCTTCCACTTTTTTTTCAACAGAACCGCTAAATAGAAATGTTACTAACCGCGAGTAAGGGGGATAATTCAATTCCCTCCTGAAGGCCATCTCCTTTTGATAAAATCCTTTGTAATCCTGATTTCGGGCGAAAACCAGACTGTAATGATCCGGATTATACGTTTGAATCAAGACTTCACCTGCCGTATCGCCTCTGCCGGCCCTTCCGGCAACCTGCGTCAGTGTTTGAAAGGTTTTCTCAGCGGATCGAAAATCGGGAAAATTGAGAATGGTATCGGCACAGAGCACCCCTACCAATGTAATTTTAGGAAGGTCATGCCCTTTGGTCACCATTTGTGTCCCGATTAAAATGTCGACTTTCTCCCCCTGCATGTCTTGAATGATCTGATCGTGAGAAAATTTTCTTCCAGTGGTGTCGCGATCCATACGTCTGATCCTTGCCTCAGGATATAAAGATCTCAGTTCCTCTTCGATTTTTTCCGTTCCCTGGCCCATATAAGCAAGATCAATCCCGTGACAGAGCGGACAGCCCGACAAAGGCAAAACAGAATAATCGCAGTAGTGGCAATGAAACTGGCCGCTTTTCTTGTGAAAGGTCATGGAGACTGAACAGTTCTTGCATTTTAGACTGAAACCGCATTCATAGCAGAGCAAGAAAGGCGAAAAGCCTCTTCGGTTTAAAAAAAGCAAGACCTGCTCTTTTCTTTCCAATCGTGAAAGAATCGCTTGATGAAGCGGTTCCGTGATTCCTCCTTCTTTAAACAGCGGGGGAGTCTCTTTCAAATTGATCAGCTTGACGAATGGAAGAGTTCTCTCCCCCACCCTGGTATCGAGAGAAAGGAGCACTGATTTTCCGTTTTGGCTATTATAGTACGATTCCAGCGAAGGGGTCGCAGAACCCATTAAGACAACCGACCCAAGCTGCTTTGCTCTAACCAGGGCCGTATCCCGAGCATGGTACCTGACGTCACTCTCCTGTTTGTAGGCGGGATCATGTTCTTCATCTATGATAATAATTCCGAGCTTTCGAAATGGCACAAAAACAGAGGAACGGACACCTACGACAATGGAGATCTCGCCCGATTCAATCTTCTTCCAGGCATCTCCCCGCTCACCGGCCGACAACCCGCTGTGAATAACCCCTACGCGGTCACCGAACCTGCCTTTGACGCGCTGGATCATTTGGGGCGTAAGCGATATTTCAGGAACAATTAAAAGTCCTTCCTTTCCGAGCTTAAGCCCGTGTTCCAGGGCTCTTAAGTAAATCTCTGTCTTACCGCTCCCCGTGACTCCAAAAAGGAGAAACGGGGAAAATACATTCTTTTCAAGGGCATTCTTTATCTTTTCAAATGCGGTCTTCTGGTCCGGAGTCAATTCTGGAATCGGGTAGCGTGGGGTCTGCCGGGCATACGGATTCCGAAAGACCTCCCTTTCTTCTTCGATTAAAATATTCTTTTCGGCCAGAGACCGGTAGGGATTTGCATTTCCTTCTTCCGGAATCAGTCTTTCCCCTTCCTGTTTCAAGAATCGTCGGAGCACCGCAGTCTGGCGTGGTGCATTCTTGAGGTGACTCATAGCCGTCTCAAGATCCTCCGGGGCAATTTTAAGCAAATAGGTTCGCCGCAATTTCGCATGGGTCCCCTCCGGAGGAAGAAACATTTTTAAGGTCACACCAGGGTACGAAAAATAATAAGTGGCAATCCAAACCGAAAGGGAAATCAGCTCGGTGCTGATTTGCGGGGAATATTCGGAAACTTCAAGGATGGGCTTGATCCGTTTAACAGAAGTCTCGCTGTCGAGACTGACCACAAATCCCTGAATCACCTGACGGCCAAAAGGGACTTTGACCCTTTTGCCTACCGCGACGCGATCCAATAAATGGGAAGGAATCTCATATTGAAAGAGTTGTTCAACCGGCCTGGCAATGGCAATAGTGGCATACTGGATAACCATGGAGGAAAATTTTAACAGGTCGATATTGCGATTACAACCGCCGTTTCGTTTCAAAATCAGTTTGAATGTCATCTCAACGAATCACGGGTCATCGCCTCAATCACGATTAAAACATATCATTTAACGATGACATGAGGTATAATCTAACATTCACCCTTAATAATCCTCTTAAACAAAGCCGCGACTGCATCGGGTCATGTTAGAAAAAGAGGGTAGATAGGAAAATTCGTGACGACGACCAGCATCATCTATAAGACAGGAACGGAAGTGGTATCGGTCTGTACAAAATGTAAATTGCCGCTGGCCCACATCATCGTGGCCATGGAGGGACTGAAGATTAAGAAAGTCCGTTGCAATACCTGTGAAAAAGAACATCGGTTCGTCTCTCCCCATGCAAAAAAACGCGCATCCGCGCCGAAAGCAAGAGTGGAAGAGAACTGGAATCAGCTGATGGAGTCTTTTTCCTCGAAGAAGAAAATACCTTACACGCTTTCAGGCCTCTACAGGGAACATGATCTGATCGATCATCAGACCTTCGGACTGGGAATCGTGAATCAGGTCTTATCGAAAGAAAAAATCCGCGTGGTCTTCAAAGAAGGCGAAAAGTTCCTGGCTTCATCCAGGCATTCACTTTAGTTCTATTGGAATGCCCGGATTCTCCATTTTTTATTGAGGACGATTTTTGCCCTTTAGCAGTTTAAACCTCCATCCCAATCTCATCAAAGGCCTAAAAGATCTTGGCTTTGTTCGGCCCACGCCGATTCAATCGGACGCTATTCCTCCGGCACTGTCGGGTCAGGATCTTCTTGCGTGCGCCTCGACAGGAAGTGGAAAAACAGCCGCTTTTCTTCTGCCGATTCTTCATAAGCTGATTGGAAAGCCGCGGGGAACGACGCGAGCGCTGATTATTACGCCGACTCGTGAACTAGCTGCTCAAATTTTGGAGGATTTAAACGATCTTGCGGTCCACACTCCCCTTACAGGCGCGGCGGTATTCGGCGGTGTGGGAATGGGACCCCAGGAACATGCATTTCGAAGCGGCGTGGATATCATGATCGCCACACCGGGCCGTCTTCTTGATCATTTCAGGGCACCTTACGCCAAACTAACCGGAATCGAGCACCTGGTATTCGATGAGGCCGACCGAATGCTCGATATGGGATTTCTGCCAGATATCCGGAGAATCCTCCGTCATATTCCTTCCAAGCGGCAAACCCTTTTCTTTAGTGCCACGATGCCGGCTCCCATTCTGGAGTTAACGCGTGATATTCTTCACCGTCCCGTGATGATCAATCTGGAACGCCAAGCAGCGCCAGCCGTAGGGATCACCCAAGCCATCTATCCGGTCCCCCAGGATCTCAAGGCTTCCCTGTTTATCAAGCTTTTGCAACGAGGGGATATTAAACAGGCGCTGGTTTTCACTCGGACCAAGCACCGGGCAAATCGACTGGCAGATAACCTGATTAAGAATGGCTTTAAAGCGGAAAGAATTCACGGGAACCGGTCACAGGCTCAAAGAACCGCAGCCTTGGCAGGATTTAAAAGTGGAAAATACCATATTCTGGTTGCGACAGATATTGTCGCCCGAGGAATTGATGTCGAGTCCCTGGGCCATGTGGTCAACTTCGATCTGCCCAAGGCGGCCGAAGATTATATTCACCGGGTGGGCCGAACCGGCCGTGCCGATGCAACAGGAGATGCGTTCACTTTTGTCGCTCCGAATGAAGAAGGCGAACTTAAAAACATTGAACGTTCTATCGGAAAACGGCTTCCCAGGATCATCCTGCCTGATTTTAATTATTCCGCACGGCCAGAAGGACGTCTTGAAGTTCCCCTCGCCGAGCGAATTGCTGCGATTCGTACCAGAAAATCCCAGGAGAGAGCCCGTGCCAAAATCAATGCGGGGCGGCGTAGTGATACCAGAAGACCCTCCAAATAACCTCTTAAGATGCAGATATCCGTTCTGTAAAGGATATCTGCATCTTAAGAAAGACCTGTCTTTTTAAGCCGCTTTTTTGAATTCGAGACGTGCATCCTTCTCATTGCGGGAAGAATTTTTAAGGCCTCCAATCTCCTCTCCTGATGAATTTGAAAGAAGTACCGTATGGACATACATTAACATCATCCACCCAATAAACCCAATCCCGACTATAATTTGCAATACCAAGAGCTCGTTTTGAAGCATCTCTCCGCCCCCTGAAGTCCCAATTAACATAGGTTGCTCCTTCAATTAAAAGTTGTCTGATTACTCGTATATTGGAGCATAAATTGTGCCAATAGATGTTACAGAAAATTCACTTATTTTTTAGAGACTTAGATTTCGTTAAGGGAGAACTAAAGAAAAAGAAAATGACGTTTGTGGGTATTAAAAGGGGAAAAAAGACCCATGAACCAAGTGTTAACAGGCTTTCGCTAAAAGAACCCTTTTTTCGCCATTAAGAGCTGCGTGATCTCCTCCTGCGGAAGGGGTTTACAGTAATAGAATCCCTGAACCTTGTCGCAATGGAGCGACTGGAAAATTTGTAGTTGTTCTTTCGTTTCGACCCCTTCTGCCACAACCTTGAGATTCAGACTGTGTGCAAGGGCCGTGATGGCCGTCACGATCGCCTGGTCATCGGAATCGGTTACGATGTCCCGAATAAATGTGCGATCGATTTTAAGACATGAAATTTGAAAGTGTTTCAGGTAGGCCAGCGACGAATATCCCGTTCCAAAGTCGTCCACGGAAGTTTTAATTCCAAGCCTGTGCAGTTCTCGCAAGGTTGCCGCGGTATTGTCCGGATTTTTCATAATAGCGCTTTCAGTAATTTCTAATTCCAGACAGTCAGGTAAAATGCCGGAAGTCCGAACAATATTGGAAATGGTATTGACCAACGTGCTTTGCTGAAACTGACGACTGGATATATTTACGGCGACAGATACCTTGGGCAATCCGGCCGCCTGCCAAGTCCGAATCTGGGCGCAGGCGGTACGCAGCACCCAGTTTCCTATCGGATTAATCAGACCGGTTTCTTCCGCAATAAGAATGAACTCCTGGGGAGAAACGATTCCTTTATCGGGTTGAATCCATCGAATCAGTGCCTCCAGACTCACGATCGAGCCTGTTGCCAGTTCGATGATCGGTTGATAATGGAGAACAAATTCATCTCGTTCCAAAGCACGGCGAAGTTTGTTTTCCAACGACAAGCGATCTGAAACCCGGGCATTGAGCAGCGGCGAATAAAGTTGATAGTTATTTTTTCCCTGGTCTTTGGCGCGATACATCGCCGTATCCGCATTCTTGAGCAGTGATTCGTAATCCTGGCCATCCTCAGGGTAGACGGCGATCCCGATGCTTCCCGAGACAAAGATTTCCTGTTCTTTTAACTGAAAAGGAGACGTCAGGACGTCGAGTATTTTTTGTGCGACAAGATGCGTGTCATCGGAATTGGCCACGTGATCGAGGATGAAAATAAATTCATCTCCACCAAGTCGGGCAATGGTGTCTCCTTCCCGTATGCAGGTGGAGAGCCGTCTGGAGACTTCTTTCAACAACAGGTCGCCAAAATCATGCCCTAGCGTATCATTAATATTTTTAAACCGATCCAGGTCCAGGAACAAAACTCCGACAAAACGTTTGGTCCACTTGGCCCTTGCCATCGCCTGATCCAGGCGGTCGTATAAAAGGGTGCGATTAGGAAGACCGGTCAAAGCATCAAAATTGGCCAACTGGTGCAGGCGTTTCTCTGTCGAAGCCCTGTGGGTCACATCGCGAAAACTCCAGACACGTCCGATATTTTTATTTTCAACCATTTGAGGTTTGGAATGGCGTTCAAATACACGTCCGTCTTTCAATTCAAACACGTCGAAACTATCCAGGGTAGGATTCCGATATAATTCCTTCACCCTGTTTATGAATTGTTCCGGATCTTTGACCTGACGGGTATTATAAGCAAGTAACGGGGTGTCGTCTTTGGTCTTCTTGATCGTCTCAAGGATGGAATCCGGAACTCCCCACATTTTTAAAAACTGGTCATTGTACAAGATAATCTTTTTTCCTTCTTTATCGACAGCGAGAATTCCGTCTGCAGTGGATTCAAGTGTCGCATGAAGCAAAGATAATGATTTTTCACTTTCCATTTCGACGCGTTTTCGCTCGGTAATATCCTGAATAATCGCGACGGAATATTCTCCGTGGGAGCTCTTGATCCAGGACGAAGAAACCCGGCCCCAAACGATTGACCCATCTTTCCTGAGATACCGCTTTTCAATCTCCACCCGTTTTTGGGCGCTGGAATCTTGAACTCCCCAGCGCGTTTTCGGACGATCTTCCGGGTAAGTCACTTCCATGATATTCTTTTCCATCAACTCCATCCTGGAATAACCCAAAAAATTGCAAAAAGAGGTATTGATTTGAATGAAACTCCCGTCGCGATTTAAATTGATAATTCCGAGGACCGATGATTCGAAGATACTTCGATATCTTTCTTCACTTTCCAAAAGGTAATTTTCAGTCGTCTTGGTGGTCGTGATATCCCTGAAACTCCAGACTCTTCCTTCGATCTCATCCGAGATTCTTAATGGAAAGGAATGCCGTTCAAAATATTTTCCATCTTTGAATTCCAGGAGATCCGCACTTTCGGCCTCCGGATGTAAATATAGGGACTGGACCTGGTTCATAAAGTCTACCGGATTGAGGAGCTGGTCCAGAACATAGTGAAATATTTTCTGATCCACTTTCTCCTCAAAAACGGATCGCGGGATATTCCACATTTTGCAAAATCGCTGGTTGTAATTCAGGATTTTCCCCTGAAGATCCACCACCAACAGGCCATCTGCGACCGCCTCCAGGGATGCGGAGAGAAGCGATAAGGTCTGTTTCAGTTCTTTTTCATCCATTTCGACACCATCTTGTTATCGTTCAGGATATCCTATTTAAGTTTAAAATAGGTTCGCCAAATGTCAACCCGAGTGCCCGGTTTGGAAGCACATGAAGAGGATCAGGAATCCCGGAGTTCAGCTTTCCAGGTTTGCAGACGAGCCGATAAATCTGACTTTTCTTATTTTTAAAGGAGGAACAACGGACCCCTCTGGATACAGTCCGCCATAGCCAACCGGATCATGAACTAGCCTCGGCTCGCCGATCAGAGTAACCCGGTTTAACGCTTCCGGGATCGATTCAAGAAACCTGAGATTGGAAACCGGGCCGACGATTTTTCCCTTTCGAATCAAAAAGGTACCGTCTTTCGTCATGCCAGTCAGCAGACACACCTTGGAGTTCACGACATTCGTATAATGAAATCGGGTGACATAGAGGGTCGGTTCATCTGAGGAAGCGATCATCTCTTCAACGCTCGATTTTCCACCTTTTAAAAACAGATGCCTTGGAATAGCGCCGTAAGAGCGTTCAAACGGAGGTAGCGCATGCCCTGTGCTTTTCTTACTAAATTTATCAGCCGTCGACGAATCATAACAGACTGATTTTGCAACACCCTGCTCAAATAGAACGATTTTCTTTTTAGGCACTCCCTCAAAATCAAAGGGTGCATGAAGTCCGTGAAGCTCCATCGGATCGTCATAGAGACAGATATTTTCACCCAGGAGCTTCTGATTTAACCGTCCGCTGACAAAGCTTTCCTCTTCTTCATAGTGAAGGCCATTTAATCCCGTTGAAGCAAGCGTCTCGATCCATTCGGCCACGGCATCGGGCCCCAAGATCACATCGAAGAACTCTTCATTTCCCTTCAGCTGAAGGGGAACCACAGGAAGGGATTTTTGCCGAATCGCATTTTCCGTTGCCTCCTGAAATGTCAGATCTTTATTCAAGAATTCTATATTTTCTGAAGATCTGCTGGAATAGGCGGATACTTTCTTCTCGTCAGTCAAAATGAGACTGAGCGAAGCTTCCGTATATTCTGCAATCACCAGCGCGCCGCTCGAATTGATAATTCCCATTCGACCCCCGCCATTCATCAACCTGGCAGAACATTTCAATTGGAACGTTTTTGAATGATCGACGGTCTCTTGAATTAATTTAATTCTTTCGCCTGCGGACATTTTCAATGTCGATTCGTAAAACATTTTTCTGGATGGGGAAAGATTTCGAAAAGGTCCGGGAAGAACCGGATAGGGGGTAAAAGAAGCCTCGTGACCGACCTGACAGGTCGCCCGGCGAATCAACTGCTGGATACCGTTTCGGCCAAGATCTGAAGTTTGGGCCCGACCAATCTCTTTCCCACGAATAGCCGTCATATAGAGATCAGCGTCCCCGGTCATCCCGTGGTGACTGACCCGATTCAGGAAAGTTCGAATCGTCCCCATTTCAGTCTCCCAATAGAGAATTTCACCCTGGTCAATACCCGCCACTTTTAGCCGGGCCAAACACTCTGACAAAAGTTCTTCTATCTGGTCCTTCGATTTCATTTCAATCCCTGGCTTCCGACCTGGATCTGGCCAAATCTTGCCGGAGAGGCACCATGACCCACATGCATCGACTGTCCCGGCATCCCTTTCCCGCAATTTGGGGTTCCATAACTTCTCCATTCCGAAGGACCGCAAACCGCATTGCAGGAGTTCCAAAAATCAAGAGTCATGCCTCGATAAAATGGATTCTTCAGCATCCGTGTCCGTTTACCCTTTTTGATTTCCCAGGCGATTTCCGTACCGAAACTAAAATTCTTTCTGAGATCATCAATGCTCCAGCTTGAATTCGTCTCCATCAGAATCCCTTCGTTCGTGCGGTGGATCAGTTCAGCCAGGGTTCCTTCTCCCGGTTCCAGGTAGAGATTGGTCATTCGAATGAGGGGAACCCGGTTACTATGGGTGGCACGCATACAACTGTTTGGCAGTAATGATTTTCCTGTCAGACGGAGATATTCATCCGACGATTCGCGTGAGGAAAGAAGTCCGACCAGCATACCTTCACGAATGATATCGTTCTTTTGCGCTGCGATCCCTTCGTCGTCATAGCCGAACGTTCCGAGACCTTCTCTAAGTGTCGAGTCTGAAACAATGTTCACGAGGGGAGAACCATATCGAAAATTCCCTAATTCCTGAATATGTTCTGATAAGAAACTCCCCCCGGCATAGGTCAATTCGGATCCAAATATTCTGTCCAATTCGATGGCATGTCCAATCGACTCGTGAATCTGAAGACAAAGCTGATCCGGCATCAGGATCAGATCCGTGCGGGTCTCGGGACAGGGTGCGGCAAAAAGCAAAGCTTCGGCTTCTTCTCCAATTCGAAGGGCATGATCTGCAAGTCGCATCGACTCCACAAATTCATATCCTGCCGTGCCGATATTCCCCCGAAAACTGTTGGGGTAAGATCTCTTCTGGACCTCATCTCTCAAAACAGCGACGACTTCCATGCCAGCTCCGCTTTCAATCAACTCCTGCTCTACATAAGAACCTTCGCTGTTCATCCATATTTTTTCCATTTTTGAGAAAGTCATACTCGATTCCCGTAGCGTCACCTTCGCACTGGATTCTCTTAATAGTTGATCTGTTTTTAAAAGGGCTTTGACTTTTTCTTCGAGGGTCACTTCAGTGAACGGATCTTTTTGACAAGGAGTACGATATTTTCCCTGGATAGGTCCCCGGACAGGATAAAGTCGGACTGGCGGGTCTGCAATCAAGGCAGAAGCACGTGCCATTTCAATGGCTCTGTCAAAAGACTTTTCGGCTTCTTTGTGATCAAGCGTAGAACAACTTGCAAATCCCCAGGCCCCTCCGGCCAGAACTCGGATACCATAACCGACATTCTCGGAATGGGTCCGTTGGAGAATTTTACCGTTCTTGACCAGGAGGGTTTCCTCACAATGGCTCGGAATAACGCGGACGTCCGCGTAATCAACCTGCTTTATCCGTTTTCCAGACAGCAGGGATGAGAGAGTCTCACGCCACATTTTATCCTGGTTCAGTCGACATCGGGACCGCGGCGGAACACTTCATCCCCATGAATATCCGCTCCGCTGAGCGTCTGGACAAAATATTTGAATTGGGTCAATTCTTCAATCTTTTCCTGGATAGGTGCGTCAAAATATTCGGCCTGGGTGACTCTTTCCAGAATGTTTTCCAGGAGATCCTGGATTTCACCTGTCTCGGCGCGTTTGAAATGGTTGAGACCTGAAAGGATTTGGTGAATATGTCGTCTCAAAAACCAAATCAAGAAGTGAAGCATCTGTTCTTGATGATTGATCCGGGGCATCGGATTGATCCCATTGAAAGATAAAGATAATTTTGCTACAAAACCGGCAGCGGTGTCCAGAGGTATTGTGTCCCTGCATATCCAAAAGGGATTGAATACCCGCGATCGCTCTCTTATAATGAAGATCTATTTCATCGGTACTTTTTCCATGTGGGAGACTCTCTTGTTTCATCTGATTCGGCAGGCGCTGGGATAATAGAATGAAATCTCTTTTGCGAGTGATTGTCTATCTTCGTCCCTACAAGATTTTGGCATTCCTGACTCTCAGCTCCGCGGCGCTGATTACTCTGATCGATCTGCTCCCCCCCTGGCTGATCAAGCTCACCATCGACAATGTTATTAAAGAGTCCAATCTTTCACTGCTCAAGTGGATTATCGCAGCGATGATATCTGCCTATTTATTGAAAAATATTTTGACCCTGGCAAGAATTCGGCTCAATAATCATTTGGAACAAAAGATCATTTACGATATCCGTGATCATGTCTACCGCTCCCTGCAAAGACTTTCCCTCAGTTATTATGAGAACCGTTCGACGGGAGAAATCATGTCGCGGGTCAATAACGACGTCAATAATGTCGAGCGGATCTTTATCGACGGGATAGAAAGCATGACCATCGCGCTTTTTACTGTGGTCGGAATAACCGCCGTTCTCTTTTATTTGAACTGGAAACTTGCGCTCCTCTCTTTGATTCCGATTCCGGTTTTGGTTTTCAGCGCTCTGAAATTTACAACAAAGATTCACCACATGTATTCGATCATACGAGAGAAATCGGCCATCCTGAACTCTCGCATTCAGGATTCGATCTCGGGTATACGCGAAACGCTTTCGTTCAATGCACATGATTTCGAAATTGCCCGTTTTAATCGGGCCAGCGGGGATTATTGCAATGAAAGTCTCAAAGTTTCGGGACTCTGGTCACTCTATTCTCCGGGAATGATTTTTATCGGATCTCTCGGCACCCTGGTCGTTTTCGGATTTGGAACGGTCCAGGTCACGCGAGGGTCAATGACCATTGGAGAGTTGATCGCTTTTCTCTCCTATCTTGGTCTTTTCTACGCTCCGATAAATCAGATCCATTCGGTCAATCATATGCTTCAACATGCCCTCGCCTCCGGAGAACGGGTTTTTGAAGTCATCGACCAAATGCCGGAAATTGTCAATGTTGCACACCCCGTCTTTCCGGAATCAAAACTGAAGGGACGTATTCAATTTAATCAGGTCACTTTCCATTACCGTCCGGATCTCCCGGTTATTCAGGATATGAATTTTGAGATTAATCCCGGTGAAAAGATTGCATTAGTTGGGCCGAGCGGAGCCGGAAAAAGCACCCTCATTAAGCTATTAATGCGATTTTACGATATTGCAGAGGGGGCCATTTTAATCGACGACGAAGATGTCCGAAATTACGACCTCTCGTCATTGCGAAGCCAATTCGGAATGGTGTCCCAGGAACCTTTTCTCTTTAACGGAACGATCCGGGAAAACATCGCCTACAGCTTACTGACCGCTACGGACGAGGAAATAGCTCA